>DVNO01000006.1 GCA_018714345.1 Candidatus Enterousia avicola
GAGCATTACGCTTTGCCATGTCAAAAATTTCTTTTATCTTAGCAACACCAAGCCCTACAATAATTCCAGAAAAGTCACTTCCGGACGCTGCAAAAAACGGCACATTCGCTTCGCCAGCAATTGCACGCGCCAATAACGTTTTACCTGTTCCAGGCTCGCCAGACAATAATATTCCACGAGGCACCCTTGCACCGACATCACGGAATTTCTTGCCATCTTTCAAGAAGTCGACTATTTCCATTAACTCTTGCTTTTCAGAATCTATGCCTGCAACATCTTTAAATGTTGTCTTCGTTTTACCAGTCGTGATTTTTGTCGGATTCTGTTGCGCCAAGCTGCGGCTTAACCCGCCTGCCCCCATTTTAAAGCCACGGAATATCCACCAGATAAAGAACAAGCCCATAAGAATTGGGACCCAAGTTCCAAGGTAATCTACCCACGTTTTTGACGTGTCTATTGAAATTGTAGCACCATTTTCCGCAATCTGGCTTAACAATTCAGGGTCATACGTAATTGTTGCCGTATATGGCGTGCCATCAGTAAGTGTTCCTGCAGCATCACTGCCCCTGATTTCCATAGTCTTTATTTCTGGTGCACGACGCAAAACATCAGAAAAAGTAAGCTCTATTGGTTTTACCTCATTGCCAGCCCCACCTAACAACTGTGGTGCATTCCCGCCACCCACAAAAGAGCGTCCTATCATGAATGCAAATAATAAAGCAAAGATTATTAAAAACAGACTTCCGCTGTCACCACCACGACGGAAAAAATTGTTACTCTTTTTTTGATTTTTCAAATTTTGATTTTCCATGTCTTGTCCTAAAACTTGTTTTTGCCCCTTCTGGAACGATTAAAATTTTCTGCCCAAGCCTGCGTATAGTACAATGCCCAAGTGTAAATTTACAATCGCGTTGCAATTTATCTAGTGCACTTGTCAAAGAATTCAAGCGTGGCTGATATTCGTCCCCCCCAATTTTTTGAATCAACGTTCCCAGCAACTTTAGTCTAATGTCGGGGGCCTGGTCAAACAGAAAAGAATCAAAAAATACTGCCCTGTTATTTTCCACAGTTTCTAAGACTTTTTTACCTATATCTTCGTCAAGCGCGTCTCTAACCCGCCCTAAATTTTGAACAGCCAATAAAATTCTTGCATCCGTAATCCCAAGTTTTTCTGATAACAAGTGTCGGTTTTGACGAATTCTAACACGCGTATAATGGGGGTCTTCATTCATCTCGTCCATAAAGTATTTTATACCGTTTGCATCGCAATAGTTTTTAAGCTCAGTACGAGGAACATATAGCAGCGGTCGAACAATTTTTACCCCGTCACGATACGTTACCCTGCGCATTGCCGCCAAACCATACAAGCCACTGCCGCGCCCTAAGTTCATCAAAAAAGTTTCTATTTGATCGTCTGCCTGATGTGCAGTCAACAATACTTGAATTCCCTGTTTATGGCAATAGTCCGTCATAAATTTATACCGTGCTTCTCTGGCGGCCGCCTCTAAACCAGTTGCAGGCTTTTCACCAACCCAATAAAAAATTTTACACGGGATTCCTAGTTTATCACATAAATCACATACATACTGCGTTTCTACTTCCGCATTTTTACGTAATCCATGATTTACATGCAGGCATACAACATCTAATCCCATTCTTGCCAACCAACACAGCAAGCATACAGAATCGACCCCACCACTTACGGCAACAGCCAGTTTTTGGTGTTCATAATCACGCATAAAATCTAAAAAGTTTTGATTCATAACACGGATATTTTATGATATAATTCGCAAAAATAAAGGAAAAATAAAAAATGTCTAAAAAGTTAAAGTCTATCGCTGTTTATTGTGGACATGAATTCGGGAACAATCCTGATTTTGCATTAGACGCAAAGAAAATCGGCGAATTTTTAGGAAAGAGTCGCATTCGTATGGTATTTGGGGGTGGTGACGTTGGCCTTATGGGTACAGTCGCAACGGCCGCATTAAAGGCAGGTGGGCATGTAATAGGTGTATCTACCAATAACGTTATGGAAAAACAAGAACCTGTTCACAAGGAAGTTGAAGTCGAAATTGTAGAAGGTGTTAATGAAAGAAAGCAAAAAATGATAGAGCTTTCCGATGCTTTTATAATTTTACCTGGTGGAATCGGAACCTTAAACGAATTAACAGATATTATGACCATGCAACAAATAGGCGAATCTAAAAAACCGCTATTCTTCCTTAATACCGCAGGTTTCTGGATTCCGTTTGTTAGACTGTTCATTCACATGCAACATAATGGGTTTATAGAAAATATTCACGATTATAACATCCACGGTGCAAACACGACAGAAGAATTATTTAAAAAAATATTAGAGTATTAAAATTCTATAACTTTGTTTCGTGAAGTTGCGCCACGAATTATTCTGATGCTGGACTTAGGAACGTCAAAATGTTTCGCCAGCATTTTTATTACAGCATCATTTGCCGCCCCGTCAGATGGGGCGGCGGTTGTATGAATACGTATTGTACCATCCGCGTCAAGACTAACATCATTCTGACGCGCTTTTGGTATAACACGCACATTAAAAGTCTGTTTTGAATCGCTCATCACTCATAATGTGTACATGAAAATGAAATACGCTCTGCCCTGCACCATGCCCAGTATTGGCAACAGTACGGAAGTTTTCACGCATCCCTAGTTTGTCTACGGTATTACGTACTGCCGCCCAAAAACCTGCCTGTAATTCAGCTGGTGCATTTTGTGTAAAATCGTATATATCCGTGTACTCACCACGAGGAATCACCAACACATGCGTCTTTGCCCGTGGGTTGACATCATAAAATGCCATGGCATAATCGTCTTCATAAACTTTTTTAGACGGAATTTCTTCCCTTAAAATCTTTGCAAAAACATTATTTTTATCATACATTCGGCACACCTCTTTTATTGCCCTAGGCTATCACTCAAAAGGCATAAAATCAAGCCCTTGAAATCATATTTTACCGCACTATATCTATTGCCAAGAAACAGACAGACAACAAGGAGAAATAAATATGTTTAAACCTCTACACAATTATGTTCTGTTGGAACGTATGGAAGAAGAAAACAAAACAGCTGGTGGAATTATCATACCTGATAACGCAAAAGAAAAGCCTTCACGCGGTCGTGTAATTGCGGTTGGCGAAGGTGCATTTGATGGCGATGACAGAATTCCAATGTCTGTGAAAGTTGGTGACGTGGTTTTATTTGCGAAGTGGGCGTCATCTGCCAATGAAGTAAAAATTGACGGGAAAGATTACGTTTTGATAAAAGAAACAGACATTCTTGGTATTTTAGAATAACGAAAGGATATTATCATGGCGAAAGAAATTCTATTTGATACAGACAAAATGGCTGCGGGCGTAGATAAATTAGCCAATGCAGTTAAAATTACTATGGGGCCTAAGGGGCGTACTGTTGTTATCGACAAATCTTATGGCGCACCAGTTGCAACAAAAGACGGTGTAACAGTAGCAAAGGCGGTATCATTAAAGGACCCACAAGAAAACATTGGTGCCCGCATGGTTCAAGAAGTTGCTAAAAAAGCAGGTGACGATGCGGGTGACGGTACAACGACAGCAACCGTATTGGCTCAAAAAATCATTCGTGAAGGTCGTCGTGTAATTGCAGCGGGGATGAATCCTATGGATGTAAAGCGCGGTATTGACATGGCAACTGCTGCGGTTGTTGAAGACATTGAAAAACACGCGCGTCCGGTAAAGGACAGTTCTGAAATTGCACAAGTTGCGACCATATCGGCGAATTCAGATTCTGAAATCGGCGAAAAGATTGCCGGTGCAATGGAAAAAGTTGGGAAAGAAGGCGTTATTACTGTTGAAGAAGCAAAAGGCCTAGAAACAGAAATCGACGTTGTCGAAGGCATGCAGTTTGACCAAGGATTCATGTCACCGTATTTCGTAACGAACAGCGAAAAAATGATTGCGGAACTGGACGGTGCGCAAATATTGGTTTCTGAAAAGAAGATTACAGGTCTGCAAGCGTTGTTACCTATTTTGGAACCAGTTGCCCAATCTGGTCGCCCGTTGTTAATAATAGCTGAAGATGTTGAATCCGAGGCGTTAGCAACATTAGTACTGAACAAATTGCGTGGTGGTTTGAAAGTATGCGCGGTAAAGGCACCAGGCTTCGGTGACAGACGTAAAGAAATGCTGAAAGATATCGCAGCAGTAACAGGTGCGACCGTTGTATCAGATGATATGGGCATGACATTTGAAAACATCACAACGGATGTACTTGGCACTGCTAAGAAAATTGTTGTAACGAAAGATTCTACTTTGTTGGCGCAGGGCGGCGGCGATAAGAAAGCGATTGAAGCACGTGCTGATGAAATCCGCAAGCTTATGTCGACCAGCACTAGTGATTACGACAAAGAAAAACTGGCAGAACGTTTGGCAAAGTTGGTCGGTGGTGTTGCTGTTATCAAAGTTGGTGGCATGACAGAAGTAGAAGTAAAAGAAAAGAAAGACCGTGTTGATGACGCATTGGCTGCGACACGTGCTGCGGTTGCAGAAGGTATAGTTGCGGGTGGTGGCATTGCGTTGGTTCGCGCAACATCAGCATTAGATAAGCTGACAGGCGCAAATCAAGACCAAAATGTTGGCATTGATATAGTTCGCCGTGCATTGGTTGCACCTTGTGCGCAGATTGCAGAGAACGCTGGTGTATCTGGTGAAATAGTGGTCGGCAAGGTCATGGAATCCAAAGACTATAACTTTGGTTACAACGCCCAGACAGGTGAGTATGTTGACATGATGAAAGCTGGTATTATTGATCCAGCAAAGGTTGTAAAAACTGCAATTCAAGCAGCGGCAAGCACAGCAGGTGTATTGCTGACAACAGGTGCGGTTATGTCTGAAATTCCGGAAGAAAAACCTGCCACGCAAATGGGTGGTGGAATGCCAGGCATGATGTAAAACATACGTCAGAAGAATAAAAAACGTTGCCGAATGGCAACGTTTTTTATTGTATTCTTTTTTAGCTTTTTATATAATAAAACTCGAAAGGGTTTTAAATGAAAAAGAATATATTTATAATACTTGCTTTCTTACTTACTGGGTTACCTCGTTATTCTTTCGCTCTGTCACCATCATCAGGTCCATGTTGGCGTTATGGCAGATGCGAAGAAGGATATACGATAGTCTCTCCTGGGCAGGGCTGCAAGACAACTAAGCCCATCACCTGTTACGGACAGAACGGCTTAATGGGGGTCGTGGATTGTGAATCTTGCGATGAGAATCATGAATTAAAAACTATAACAACTAGTGAAGGTTTAGGATGTACTGTAAATAAGACAATCTGCGAATATGTTGGTGGCACAGATCCAGGTGAAGATTGTGATGCACTATGCGAAGACTGCTTACCAGCATTTGAACGTCCCATTTGGACAAATGTAGAAAACCACCCTGGTTATAAATCAAGCACTTCTACGGTCTGTAATGAAAGTACGAACTGCAAATGCGTGGAGCAAAAAACTTATGGTTGTGCGAATGGCTACTACGGTGCTCTTCCTCGTTGTATAACGCATGTGAACGTTGGCACCTCATGCAGTGGGTGTACACAATGCCCTAAGTTAGGAGATGTTGAAGCGAAAACAGCCATTATACCGTCTATTTCATCCCCTGGTGGTGGCGAAACCATAACAGATTGTTTTATAAGCGCAAATACAGAAATTAAAGATTCTACAGGGACGTACGTATTCGAGAGTAAATGCAACTATAAACAATAAAAGAACCGCCAAATGGCGGTTCTTTTATCTACTTAAAAACAAACTTCTATCATTTTTTAAAAAATACCGTTTATCAGGCATGGCCCCTATAAAACGATGCAAATATCTTAGCGAGTTTCGTATCATAGTCGTTTCTAAGGTGTTTGCATTTTCTACGTCCAACTTTAATTTTTGTAACTTATTTAAATCAAATACATTTTCACCAGTCGTAGACGAATTATTGTTATATTTTATCTCTATCAGAAAATTTGGAAAGTTCTTATTTATGAATTTTAAACAAGACACCTGCCCTTCAATATCGATATAAGGTAGCACCCCCATTGCAATAACAGTGTTCAAATTTCCAGATAACGCCATATTTTTTGCCTGCTGCCACGATATACTTTTTGGGCTAAAACCGGCAACTTTCTCGGACACTAGACTATAAACTTCTATTATTTCTGGTTTGTTATCAATACAATAGCTATCTGAAATTTTATATTCTGATTGAATTACTGGGGCCAGCGGCGAAAAACCACATCCAAAATCTACAAATTTTATCCCCTTGTTCGCAGTTATTTTATCTGCTAAAAATTTTATACTTTCTGAAAAACGTATCGCATAGTGCAAAGAATGAAGCGGAACGCTTTTTGCAGAATCTACACACTTTATTGGAAAACGCTCTGACTCTAAAGTCCTAGATAAAATCTTTCTGCCAACATCACCAAGATACCTGCGATATTTTGGACTTTTTATAACCGACATTAGCGCAATATTCCATTCATGAACAAATTTCTTTGTATTGCTAGATAGTGGCACTATATTTCCCGCATATTTATTTAATGCAGGCTCTAAAAACATGCTGCATGACAAAGGGATATCCATTAAACCAAAATCTGGTTTTTTGCTCATTTTATTTTTCCTTTGCTTTTATTCTATCTAAAACTTTGCATTGCACCATATAAAAATCATCTACCGCCCTAGTTAAACTATTTTTTACACAGCTATACGAATGGTTCGGGTGCAAATATATTTTGGTCTTTGTACCAGACAAATCCTGCGATGCCGTCGCAAAACCCTGTATGTTTCCGGCACAATCAACATATACAAACAGTGGCGCGTGAAATTTTTTTATAAAACCAGAATCAAAATCTTCACCATTTAATTTAGCAATCTCTTTACATGCTTTCACTACAACACCGACTGGTTTAAACACAGGAACGACAGCGCTACGAACCTGCATAGGCAATCTAACATTCTTTACATAATGGTTACTGCCTGCTGAAATTGGTTTATAATCGTATTTCTCGTAAAACTTCTGCGCATTTACTAATGAAATTAAATCAAAAGAATCTGCAACACCAAATGCATGAACTTTTTCTGCAGCTTGTAATAACTTACAACCAAGCTTACGTTTCATATATTCTGGTAACACGTATAAACTCTGTATCGAAATGACTTTATCTATACACATACCTTGAATAAACGCAACCATATTACCTTCGTCGTATGCGCCAAATGCAAAATTTAATCTACGGCTAAGCCAACCAGAAACAAAATCTTCCAAGGCTATTTCATAATCTTTTTTGTTCATCCTGCTGCCTGTAACATGAAACGTCGCGGCATTTCTAATATGCAAAAAATCTTCCCAAACCGGGGCCTTGGCTTGATCAAAAATCGGTGCAATTAAAACATCTTTCATAACAGTCAGCAGACTAGTACAAAATATTTGTTTTGTCAATTTATTTTATCATCCAACGAAAAATCTATTGTTAAACCATTTAGGCTGTCATGTGTTGCCCCAGGGACAACAATAACGTTTTTACCTTTCGTCATTTCGTTTATAAGGGACAATGGCACAATTTCATCGTATTCTGCCACATAATGAAGCTGCGGCACATTCGGCAATTCGTCAAGGTCTAGCGACTGTGACAGTGGACTATCTCCAAAATATTCTGTCCACATTTTGTGATTTAAAACCCCCGCCACAGTAATCCACTTTACCACATTCAAATCTGAGTTATTTTTTATTACAAGTCCAGATACCATCGCCCCACCAGAATATCCTATTAAAATAATCTGTTTGTTTTTTGCTATTTTTCTTATGGCCTCGGACATTGATTCGATTATTTTGTAAGAAAACCTGCCATCTGTCCAATCTGATACATTACAGCCTTTGGACATTATAAATTGACATGGTCGTGCCATATAAACAACATTAGCCCAACTGTCATGTACGGCTAAGTTTTGTAAAAAATCATTATTAGGTGTCGGGTCGGACGTTGGTCGCCCCATTGCATCAAACGAATTGCCATCACCTTCGATATAAATATGTATAGGCGAATCAACATCAGTAATCTTTTGCCACGTAGCTATATCGAAATATTTCGTTGAAATAACCTGATATGTAAAAGAATCAGACTTTAAATCATAAAACGTGCACCCTGTGATACAAAACAACAGAAATAAACCAAGCAGCCTTCTCATAACAATACAAATAATAATCACGATGTCCAATCTGGTCAAACCACATTTTTAATTTTTGACAAATATACTTGACAAATATATTTTTTTGGCTATATTAACAGTAATCAAATAAAGGTGAGACTATGTTTAAAGCATTAAAAATGAAATTAGCAGCGCGTCATATAAACCAAAAGAATGCCGCAAAGAAACGTTCTAAAAAAGCTGTCAGTAAAAATTCTTTTTGGGGACGTGTTTATGATGTCATAAAAAAGCCTTTCATATTTATTGCAAAATGCCTCCGTCGATTCTGGTCATGGGTTCGCAGCATAGATTTAATTGGATTGGTTAACATAACTCTTCTTTCATCAATAATTGTTTTGTTTTCTATGCTTATAATTGACTTAACAGGCATAAATAATAAACCAGTGGTAATAATAGCCAATAATTCATCCGCAACTTCTCAACAAGTTCAAGTTTCAAACAACAGCGCACCAAGGGCTGTTCGTGAAAGGATATCCAATAACCTTAATACGCTGCCATTAAAGCGTGACTCACAACGCCAATATATTGGCAAAACAATTAATGTTACTAACGTAGCACCAGACAAAGTTGCCGTTAAACAAACTGCACGTGTCAGCAATGTAATGTACGGTGACGTGATAATTGACAGTCGTGGTGCTGCGACAATGATAAAGGCCGGCGACGTCATTAAAGGCAATTTATTCTTGCAACACATGAGAAAATATACATTGCCTTGCGGTGTCCGCATCGAAGGAGACTTATACTTGCGCGACATGGGATTGTTACAGTTTGCTGGCGAATTTACAGTAACTGGGAATATATATGTAACACCGAACTCATCTTTTGGCCCATTACCAGGCACTGCACGTATAGGCGGTCAAGTAATCCTGTAAAGTAATTCCCGCACTTAAACTAACGGTTGCGAAAAAGCAACCGTTTTTTGTAGATTTTTTTATAAAAATATGATATAATTGTACCGTCCACGAAAAGGGAGAAAAATGAATACGTTTGATAAAATTTTGGGCGTTTTCGGAAAGAATCTGGGCTACACAATTATATTAATCTTGGCGATTATATTTTTTGCGTTTTTCTCAGATGGTTTAATTTACGGCTTGATTACAGCATTTAGTGCGGTTGTTGCATATACTTGCATCGTTATGCTGTACAAAGAATTCAAAAAAGAATTCAGCGGTAAAAAAAACGTTGCAACTTCAGAAAAGAAAGCACCCGTAAAGAAAGCTACAAAAAAGAAAGCTTCTAAAAAATAACCATTAAAAAAACCGCCGAAATGGCGGTTTTTTTTATTTAGTTTCTGGAATGGACGGGATACTTTCCGGTTCTACTCCGTCAGTTGGCAAAACCGACTGAGCTGTCGCATCACCCTGCTCTACCAATTCCTGACGCAACTCACTTCCCTGCTTTGCCATATCAGACTTCGATGCAACCAAAGCCAACAATGCACACAATATGAAGAATATCGTCGCCAACCAAGCAGTCGCACGTGTTAAAAAGTTACCCGCAGCAGCACCAGTTAACGCCCCACCGAACATAGATGCGGCAGAAGAACCAGACATACCACTGCCCTCTGATTTTTGAAGCAAAATCAATCCAATCATTAATACTGATACAATTATTAATAAAACTAATAGTAAGGTAAACATTAATTCGTCCTTTGTTTTGCGCTAATTCTATACGTCAAAAGCCTAAATTGCAAGGACTTTCAACAACTCTTCCGCGGCGGCGATACTTGCCGCTTTCTTAGATGAACCACTTCCAAAAGCAGATTTGCCCAGCGCAGTCACTTTAACATTAAATACAGGCTTATGCGATGCGCCCGTAACATCCAAATATTCGTATACTGGTAACGCACCAGCCGCCGATTTCTGCACTAATTCTTGTAACGCTGTTTTAGCATCTTTTGGAACAGTTAATTCAGCTTCTGCTAACGAACGCCATTTCTCTACAATTATGTCTTTTACAATATCAAAACCAGCATCAAGGAATATGGCACCTAAAACAGCCTCCATCGCATCTGCATACATATGTTGCATGCGCCCCGCCGTCATGTGTCCATGACGGATAAGTTTATCTACACCAAAATCCTGGGCAACCATAGCCAATGTCTCGGTAGATACCAGTGTTGCATGGCGACGTGCCAAGTCCCCTTCTTGTTCTGACGGGAACATCTCGTACAACAGTACAGCCACAGATAAACCTAGGACCCTGTCACCAATAAACTCTAATCTCTCGTTATTATGTTTAGAATCAACACCACTTTGCGTTAACGCCAGCTCTAACAACTTTGGATCTTTAAAATCATAATTTATTTTTAACAATTTATTTTATCCCCATTCCAAATCTATCCCAACGCATCTTATTTCCCCAATTCCAAACAGAAATCATAGGAGAATAATAATTATGAGAATACCATATAAACCATGCAGGTCCTAAAACATTATCCCGCGGAACGTAACCGATGTCTGCACGACTGTCACCACTATTGTCTCGATTGTCACCCATAAAGAAATAATGGTCTTCAGGTACAGTAAACATCATCGTATTATCCAAAGGCGCATCATCTGACATTTCCACTATACTGTGCTTTACCCCATTGGGCAACGTTTCTGTATATTCTGTACCTTCAAACACACCACAAGCCCAATCATTCATGCGGCAAAACTTATCATCTTTATATTCAATAGTGTAATTAAATTCGGCAGGTTTATTGTCTACCCATATTTTATTGCCTTTTATCATCATATTCTTTTCAGGTATGTGATAGCCTGCACTTCGCAAAGCCTTTGGCAAAGTAGCAATCACATATGGACGTGGGTCTTCACGCGGAACCATTTCCCCGTTTATATAAAGCCGTCCAGATACCATTTGAACTGTATCACCAGGTTTAGCAATCAATCGCTTTATATAATCTTGTGATTCATTTATTGGATTGCGAAAAACAATTACATCACCAACCTGTGGTTCATCCCCCCAAAAGCGACCATCCCATAAATGCCACGAACCAAAAGGAAAAGAATAACGAGAATACCCATAAGGCCATTTTTCAACAAAAATATGATCCCCAACGTGCAACGTAGGTATCATAGAACCCGATGGAATATTGAATGGCTCTAATAAGAAACTACGGAAAGCAATTGCTATCAAAGCACCATAAAATATCGTATTAAACCAATCACGCGCAACATTAGATTTCTTGTTAAGTGGCATCTTTTTCACCTTTTTATCGGCTACATTTTATAACTTGAATTGATTTAGCGCAAGTTTTAATATACACATATGATTTCTTTGAATTCTATCATATTTAATGGAATGGACGCTATACCAATTGATGTACAGGTACAGCTATCTTCTGGGCTCGCAAAACCAGAGTTCAATATTATAGGTCTGGCCGATCGCGCAGTAAAAGAATCCGCTGAAAGAATTCGAAATGTATTATCTGCATTAAATCTGTCACTACCCCCAAAGAAACTTACTGTTAACCTGTCCCCGGCAGACGTAGAAAAAACGGGTTCTCATTTTGACCTGCCTATTCTGTGCGGAATATTGTGTGCACTTGGGGTGTTACCAGAAAAAGACTTAACTAATTTTGTAATTGTTGGTGAAGTCGGATTAAATGGCACGATAGTAAAAACCAATGGTGTTTTACCTGCTAGTGTCTGGGCTAACCAACACAGTATGGGAATAATATGCCCTGGCGAGCAAGGTTCAGAAGCCCGTTGGGCCGGTCACTCTAATATTTTAGCTCCCTCTCACGTACTGGAACTAATAAATCACTTCAAGGGAACTCAGATTTTACCAATTCCGTCTGTTGCTAAAATAGAAGACGCCCAAACATCTAATCTCGACATGTCAGAAGTGCACGGTCAATCCGCAGCAAAGCGCGCCTTGGAAATAGCGGCCGCTGGTGGGCATGCAATGCTAATGGTCGGTCCCCCAGGCTCTGGTAAAACTATGTTGGCATCACGGTTGCCAACTATACTTCCAGAAATGACACCAGAAGAAATACTTGAAACGTCCATCATATATTCAATTGCTGGTCAATTAAATGACAAATCTCTTATAACCACGCGACCGTTTCGTAGTGTACACCACACGTCAAGTGCTGTATCGTTGGCAGGCGGCGGAACAGACGCACGCCCCGGGGAAATATCGTTGGCGCACAATGGTGTCTTGTTTTTAGATGAATTGCCAGAATTTAACCGCGCAACACTTGAAATTCTTCGTCAACCTATGGAAGCCGGAAAAATTATGGTTGCAAGGGCCAAGCGAACCGCTACTTACCCAGCAAGATTTCAACTTATCGCCGCAATGAATCCGTGTCCATGCGGACATTTGGGTAATGCAGCCCTTTCTTGCTCTCGTGCACCAAGATGTGCAGAGGCATATCAAAATAAAATATCTGGCCCACTATTGGATAGAATAGATTTACATGTCGAAGTAGATGCTGTTAAACCTTGGGAAATGAATGCTGGTTCGGAAGAGCCATGCGAAACCAGTGCGCAAATTCGTGCGCGTGTAGTATTGGCACGGGAAAAGCAAATAAAACGACAGGGCAAGCCAAACGCTTTGTTAGACGGTGCAGAACTAGATAAATTCGTAGTCTTGAATGAAGAGCAAACAAATTTTTTAAACACCGCCGCAGAAAAAATGGGGCTGTCCGCCCGCGGTTACAATCGTATAAAACGCCTGGCACGAACAATCGCCGATTTACGCAATTCGGAGGATATATCTATGTCTGATTTAACTGAGGCGTTATCTTACAGGCCTATCAATCGTGGGAAATATGGTGTAAAATAAAAACCGCGAACCGCGGTTTTTTATTAAAACTCGAACCTGACACTAAGCATTATATTGGCATAGATATTATTTTCCGCACTAAACCAATCACGGTGCTGACTTCCGTCTTCATTGCTTAATGCCCAACGAATTCTTGGTATATACGCCAAACGCGCACCAATATCAAAGAACATATTTTCTGTTATTCCATAAGACACGCCCAAGGCCACCAGCCCCGCCACGTTACCTGAGCTTAATTCAGAGCGGTAAAATTCTATTACTGAATCCGATTGTTCCTTTGCCCCATATGGCAACAATTCATATATACCCGAAAGATCCCCATACGGATCAGATAGTTGCAACGTTGTTTTTATATCGGCATAACCCATTCCAAAACCAACATAAGGAATTGCTTGGCGCATAGGTTTTTGCAAGCCATCATAAAAATCATAAAACGCCATCACGCTGATAATATCAGTTTCAACTTTTGACTGAACCGCACCACTAGAAATTCTGGCGATTCCACCACTTGCCTGACCACCAAATAATTCAGCTTCACCATCAACAAATGGGGACGCATTATATTCACTTTCGGCAATATGATCCCAACCTAATTCCAAGCGCCATTGTGGTGTGTATGGGACCGTCCAACCTAAACTTGCACCCGCAGCAAATCCAAACGATTCAAAATCTTTTGTTGCAGGTAAACTGCCTAAATTCACATATCCAGCAGGAACAAAGTCCCCACATTCCCCACGGTCTGTACATTGATAATACCCCAATTCAGACATTATTGTACTGCCATCAGGGCTCATATAATACAATGGGGTCAATTCACCTATTTCATTTTTTATGGTACCAAAGCCAAATGAAGCACCACCGCGAACAGAAACTACAAAGCGGCTGCCATCGTCTTGATAAGAACCTTCGCCTACATAATAACCCGCATACTCCCAATTAGCAGATGCGGCACCAAAAACAAGGCATGATAAAAACGGTAATAAAAAAAGGTTCCTACTTCTCATACCCGATATTATATCACAAAATTCATTCAATAAAAACAGATTTTATACCACTTGTTTGGTCTTATAAAAGTGGACATAAAATTTTCATTTCACAATATCATGAAAAATTTCTGCTGGTATTGTGCCCCCAGTAATTTTTGACGACATAGATGTAAAGTCATCCTTACCCATCCATACACCTATTATCAGGTTTCGCCACGCACCAACAAACCATGCATCTCTGTTAGCGTTACTCGTGCCAGTTTTCCCACCTAATACCCCAGGGGCCTCTGCACGATGCCCTGTACCGCCAAGTTTTACCACATCTGCCAATAAATCCGTCATGTATTCAACCGTCTGAGGCATTAAAACCTGTAATGGTTCCGATGGATTACGTTGGTATATTATCCGCCCACTTGGATCTGTAATCTTTGTAATAGAATATGGACGCACAGAATAACCGTTGTTCCAAATAACAGCGTAAATAGTTGTTAAGTCCAGCAAAGACATCTCTGACGCGCCCAAAACCGTTGAATACTCGCGCCGCAATTTATTACCCACACCTAAACGCCCCGCCATGTCCAGAACAGCGTCTATTCCAAATTGTTCGGTTAATTTTAGTGGCACAGAATTTACGGATTTGGCAAAGGCTTTTGCCAATGTTATATCTCCGTAATATCTTTTGTTATAATTGTGCGGCGAATAATCACCAATTGAAAACGGAGAATCATTAACAAAGGACTCTGGTGTCATACCATTTTCTAACGCAACCAAATATACAACTGGCTTGAAAGAACTTCCCGGCTGTCTTAACGCCAACGCACGATTAAATTGGCTTTCCTGATAATTTGTCCCACCAACCATTGCCCGTACTGCACCGTCTGTCGTCATCGCAACAGATGCCCCCTGATATTCCCCGACCTTTTGTGGCAGTATATCGGCAATACGATCTTGTAAACTCATGTCTAGTGTGGTATACACATACATATCTGACTCAAAAGAACCAATGGTAGATTCTAGCTCATCTAAAACAAAGTCGGTCCAGTAACGGTATATATTTGTATTTGGTGCTGGAATGGCCGGCGAAAGCTCTTTCGCAGCAATTCTGGCCTGATTTATTGTTATATACCCTTGGCGCACCATTTCCTGCAATATTATGCGTGCACGTGCTATATTCTTATCTGGATTAACTAGCGGGCTATAAGTCGTAGGCGCTTTCAACATCGCCGCAATTTGTGCCGCCTGTGCAATTGACATCTTATTTGCACTTGTTTGAAACATAACCCTGGCAGCTGCATCTATGCCACGCATTCCACCAACTAAAGAAACACGGTTCATATACAAGTCCAAAACTTGATTTTTATCAAATCTATTCTCTAGCCAATACGATAAAATTAATTCTTGAACTTTTCGGGAAATCTTTTTTTCTCTGGATAAAAAGATATTTTTCGCCGTCTGCTGTGTAATAGACGACCCACCAGCCGCAAACCGACCATGTATCAGATTAGACAACATTGCCCGCGTAATACCACGAATATCAATTGGACCATGTTCAAAAAATCTTTTGTCTTCTATTGCAACAATTGCCTGCCAAACGTATGGTGGCAAAGTCTCAACTGACACAGGAGTTCCCATTATTCGATTAGAAGAACGAATTTCATTACCGTCTTTATCCAGAAATACAATCGCTGCAGGTCTTGTCTCGTGCAAAATTGCATCCAACGACGGCATCTGCAAGAATACTATTACAACGTATATTGCAACCGCAACAACACCAAGCAAAAACAAATCTACACACCACATAAATATGCGTAACCAGCGTGGTGTTTCTGTCTTATTGCTTTTTAAAGCTTTTTCGTCTTCTTTCTTCCATAACAACTAAAAACTCCTTGCCTTGTTTTGAATTATATCATAAACGACTTGCGTCCTGCCATATTTTAAAACTATAATCAAAAAAGCAGAAAAAGGAAAGAGAGATGAAAATTTTACCTGTTGTCGGACTTGCAACTTTATTTTTTCCAGCCATCGCAAACGCTTACTATGATTATGAACCTGTTAATCGCGATAATTACGTTGGTATAAGAATTCATAAAAATGATAATATTGCTTTCAGGTTTGAAACGTCTAACGAAAACGGTACTACAATACGTGACGACAGTTTTGGAATCGGTGCATACGTTGGCAATCGTTTAACAAGTCACATAAAAATAGAATTTGAAACACTGTATAACAGTGGACGAGAAAAAAAGTACAATAACGATTTTAGCTTTAATGTGTGGTCCAACATGCTGAATTTGTATGTGTATCAGCAAATTGAAAGTGCGGTTGAACCATATTTTGGCCTTGGCATCGGTGTATCTGGATTATGGGGCGATGTTTCAGGCGATATAAATTTATCTGATTCTACCGCTGATATGTCATGGTCTGCAATGCTGGGGGTTAACTTCGCTCTTAATTCCAGAATTGACTTAAATCTGGGCTTAAAATACCAAAACTATGGCGATATAAAAATGGCAAATACAACAACAGAAATTGATGCAACAGAAATTTATATAGGCGCAGCTTATAAATTTGGTTTATAAAAAAATAAACGCCAAGATAGTGGCGTTTATTTTTTTGTATCTTTTACCTTTTCAAAATCTTCCTCTGACCAGATAGTAATACCAAGTTCTTGTGCCTTGGTCAATTTTGAGCCTGCGTCTGAACCAGCTAAAACTATATCAGTCTTTGCCGACACACTGCCCTGAACTCTGGCGCCCAGTCTTTCTAAAATATCTTTCGCTTCATCTCTTGTATAGTTCGCCAACGTACCAGTTAAAACAATTTTTTTACCAGATAAAGGTCCCTCTACCGCAACTGAATCCGTATCCTTTTTAGACACCTTTACCTGTTCAAGCAGTTCATCTAGGACAATGATATTATGTGCATCACTAAAAAACGAAACTATCTCGTCTGCCATAACATCCCCTATACCATCAACTTGCTTTAACTTCCATAAGGGCGTCGTTCTCAACTCATCCAAACTGCCAAATGTATTAGCAAGCAACTTCGCCGTTACCTCACCCACTTCTGGAATGCCTATAGCATATAGGAACCTATGCAACTCTACATTACGCGCACTCTCAATAGCCAAGTTCAAATTAGATACAGATTTTTCACCAAACCCATCCAGCTTCTTAATTTCTTCACCATGTCTAGCAATCACGGTAAATATATCCGCAGGATTTTTTATCCACCCCTTAGAAACAAACAACTCTAATTGTTTCGTTCCAAGGCCATCTATATCAAATCCCTTGCGAGATACAAAATGTTCAAGCTCTCCTATTCGCTGTGCTGGACACCCCAGCGTATTCACACAACGGCGTGCAACCTGCCCGCTTTCTTGTACCACATTACCACCACATACGGGACACTTATCAGGAAATACAAACGGCACAGAATTTGGTGTTTTTTCAGCAACCCCCACAACCTGTGGAATGACATCACCTGCACGCTGGACTATTATTTTGTCCCCAACATTTAACCCCAGACGCTCAATTTCGTCTGCATTATGCAGTGTGGCACGAGAAACCAACACGCCCCCTATATTTATCGGTTCTAATTCCGCAACCGGCGTTAAAACCCCCGTTCTGCCGACCTGTACAGTTATGCTTTGCAAAGTAGTTATAGCACGCGCCGCAGGGAACTTGTAGGCAACCTCCCACCGTGGACTATTTGCGCGAGCCCCCATTTTTTCTTGTAAATCTACATTATTTACTTTCAAAACCAAACCATCTATATCAAACGGTATTTCTGCGCGCTGCATCATAACATCGTTATACACATCTTGAATTTCCTGCATACTGTGCGCATGTTTTGCCCATTTGGCTGTTGTCTTAAAACCCCAAGCTTCTAAACGTTCAAAATATTCTGACTGAGTTGCCCAATCGCGTTTGGATAGTTCCCCATAAGTATATGCAAATGCCGACAAACGACGCGATGCAGTGACTTCTGGATTCAACTGTCGCAAAGACCCAGCTGCTGCATTTCGTGGGTTTGCAAATACTTTATCTCCACCAGCTTCGGCCGCCGCATTCAAAGCTAAAAAATCCGCTCGCAACATATACACTTCGCCACGAACTTCTATTACATCTGGGAAATTACCATGCAAGCGTTGTGGAATATCTGGAATTGTTTTTAAATTCGCGGTTATATCTTCACCCGCAACGCCGCTGCCCCTTGTCAAGCCGCGTACTAAAACGCCGTTTTCATAACGCGCTGCGTATGACACTCCATCAACTTTTAATTCTATAAAAATATCTTTGTCAGCTAATTTATTAAACCAATCAGCAACTTCTGCCTCGTTAAAAACGTCCGATATAGACAACATAGGCACGCTATGTGGGAAAGATTTAAATTTGTCCGACACCGCCGCACCAACATGAGAAGACGCACCATTTTTAGCTAATTCAGGATACTCGGCCTCTATCTCTTCTGCACGTCTACGCGCCGCGTCATACGTCGCATCATCCACTATTGGCGCATCATTCTGGTGGTACGCAATGTCCCATTGCGCCAGTTTTTTCATCAAATCGGCGTGTTCCGCCAATACTAATAAATCAGGTATTTTTTTCATACCCAAATTATAAAAAATTCGAATTCATAATACAATTGAAATATATTCAAATCAATCGACTACGCTCTTCCCATATCCTGAGGAAAATATCTTGCAAAATCTGCCCAACTTGTGTTCGTAGCATTCATAATCTTGGCCAGACTGCCAACAGACATCCAATGCGGTTTGCCGTCTGCCCCTATACGTTTGCTTTTATTTAAAGCAGTTATATCCATCCCGCTAATTTGGGCCAATCTAGAACATGAAATATTGTGTGCCGCAGCTAAGTTATCTATTGCTCGCCAAAACATATAATTGGTCAGCATTTGCTCCTCCCTTTGTAATCCTATATTTTTTAAGATTATATTCTAATTATGATTGTATTCTTATTAAAAATCAATTAAAAATTATAAGAAAATATTCGTAACTAAAAAGCCCACCGTACGGTGGGCTTTTTCTGGTCAAAGGCTATTACTGATTCTGTTGTTCATCTAAGCCTTTCAACAGAACTTCTTTAAGTTCATTTGGAATCATACCGGTTGTAGAATAACCACAATCAACATGATGAACTTCGCCAGTTACGGCACTGGATAAGTCGCTAAACAAGTATAAAGCAGCCCCAGATACATCTTCCAGCGTCATATTACGACGTAAAGGTGTTTGCTCTGCATTCAGACGTAACATCGTTTTCATTCCGCCAACCCCTGACGACGCCAAAGTCATAATTGGGCCAGCACTAATCGCATTTATACGGATTTTATCACGCCCCAGGTCAGAAGCTAAATAACGAACACTGCTATCCAATGCGGACTTAGCAACACCCATTACATTGTAGTTAGGAACAGACTTTTCTCCGCCATAATAAGTTAATGTAACAATGCTTCCCCCATCCGTCATAAGCTTAGAAGCACGACGAGTCAGATCAACCAAAGAATATACGGAAACATCCATAGTATTCTTAAAATTCGCCCGTGTCGTATCGACATAACGCCCTGTTAATTCATTTTTGTCTGAGAATGCGATAGCATGCAACATACCATCCAGCTTACCCCACTCTTTTTCGATGTTATTGAACAAAGAATCCATTTGTTCATCGTTCTGCACATTGCATTCTTGAACGAACTTGGCGCCGATAGATTCTGCCAATGGGCGAACACGTTTTTCTAAGTTAGGCATTGCATAAGGCATAGCAATTTCTGCCCCTTCATCATGCGCACGCTTTGCTATAGCCCAAGCCATAGACCAGTCATTAGCGACCCCAGTAATTAAAATCTTTTTTCCTTTTAATAACATTTTTCTTTCCTCTATGTATTAAGTATTGGACGATGGAAATATATCACTATAAAAATAAAATGGCAACGAATAAAAAAAGACTTGAAATGGGATAAAAAGTAGTATAAGATATACGCACGTTATTCGGGCATAGTTCAGTCGGTAGAACAACGGACTGTTAATCCGTATGTCACTGGTTCGAGTCCAGTTGCCCGAGCCACAGTTTACAAACCGTCCACCAAGGGCGGTTTTTGTTTTACTATGATTAAAATTCCACATACTTCGATATTTTTTATGAGAATTATTACCCTTTTGTCTAAATTATCGAATTAATCTTGAATATTTTTAACCCAAATCGTATAATTACAAAATATCCTCAAAAAGGATAAAACATGAAAATTGTTGCTATCGGAGGCGGCGAAAATGGGCGCACCAAAATACTACCAGACGGCACAATAAAACAATACCCTTTTGAAAATACACTAATTAACAAAAAAATTATCGAATTATCTGGCAAAAAGAATCCTAATATTCTAATTCTAGGAACAGCTGGCAACGATTTGCCGTCTTATACAGATTTTCTGATAACACATTTTCAATCCTTGGGGGCTAATGTTTCAGAACTGCGTTTAATCAACAATCCTCCGACCATAGATAATATTCGAAAAATTTTAGATAACACTGATATCATATATGTTGGTGGAGGCGACACATTGCTGATTTCGTATATCCAACCGTTTGAAGACGGAAACAAGCGCACAGCACGTACGGTTGGAAATGCATTATTGTTGGCTGCTGACTATTGTCCGTTATCATATCGCAATGCGGACGAGATAGAATATAAGAAAGGCATGATATTATTTTACGAGCAGAACGATTGGTCGTATTTCAAAACGATATTTACCGACCAGTTCCGCCAAGGAATAGAAAAATATTTCTGATAATTCGTACATACCGTATAGGGAATATATTGCTTCATACTTACTGCATCTCGGCACGACGTTCTGATATTTGTTTTTCAATACCACCATCATGTTTTCCCACTTTGAAGGATGAATACTCTGTGGGTTTTGTTTCATACACATCAACTCCTTCAATAGACAAATATTCTTTTTCTATTGGTTGCATTTTCTCCCAATCCCATACAACATCATTTATTTCGGTATCTACGGTTATTGGTTTATGATTATAGTTATATATTTTTACACTTGCTTTCTGCGAACCTAACATACCCAAGTCTGGGGCTTGAGAATCAATCAAATGAGATTGTTCATGTACTACTGTTTCTGAAATAAAGGATGCACTTGGTTTCCCTATAGCAGAATTTACATTATACTGTCTTGCTGCATTAGCCAAAACATATGAATCGGGGTCTTCGTATACATATACATCCGTAAACAAACCACGTACATTTGTTTGTTCGTCCAACTTATCATGAACTGTTTGTAAGAAAACACGCTTTTCATCCACAGACATATTAGAAAAACGCTGATATTGAGCAAATAAATCATCATCTTTTGCTACGATATCGGCAATTTCTTGACGTCTAGTTGTGGTAACTGCATCTGCAATTTCTTCTGGAATACTAGCATTTATTATTTTAGCTTTTTCATAATCTCTTGCAATAATATATCCCTCTAGTATATTTTCCAATCCTTCTTGTTTTTCTATCAAAGCAATTTCTTCTGGTGTCTCGGGTATATGACTATAATAACTTTTTTGCAGCTTATTCATCTGTTGTTGCAAATCTTGTAGTTCTGGTGACTCCCAATCTTTTGAACGAGGACGTCTGCCAAGTTTTGTGCTCGCCTCGTCTATAATTTTATCTCGTTCTGTGTGATAAACCGCTCTTCTTGCATCATCTAGTTTTTTTCTTTCCGCTTTTACTAACTCAATTTGGCTATTTACATCAGCAATATCATCAGCATAATCTGCTTCAATTGCCCTCATCTGTTTTGCGAGCTCTGGGTCGTATGTAGAATAAGGAGATGACACATATACTACAGGATCGTACTCTTTGTCTCCCATTCTCACATAACCTGGTTCAAACGTTTTCCAACCTGCAACTGCCTTGTCGAATTCTGCTTCATTTGCAAACATCTTTTTGAAATCGTCAAAAGATTGATTTTTTGGGGCATACTGTTGATATGCTGCCCGTAGTTTTTTATCATAATTTATACCATCAGCCACATCATCTAATTTTGCCAATTTGCTGACTTTTTTGAGTTTCATAAATTTGTTTGTTACATAACCTGGGTTATATGCAATACTTCCTATAATCAAAACAGGTTCAGACACCGGGTCAATATAATCCATCAATTTTAGATGCGATTGTTGCATTGCACAGTCTGCCGGATTTGCATATACCGTTTGCCCGGATTCATTTTCACCACAGGCCACAAATTCCGTCTGTATCAATCCTATTAACCGGTCCATTGTTTCATCAACAACCGCTTGGTCATCAGTATTCAAATCACTCATTACTCCAGATAATGTCGCATAATGCTTTTCCAGTACATCTAGTGCACACTGTTCCGTTGTACACGCGTCCGCATCAGTCACAAAATTTACAAACTTCTTTGCAGCCTTATTAGTTAAACGTTGATGATTTGCATCCATTACATAATTTATGCCGATATCCGCAGCCAATAAAGCAACTCCGTTTATAATAACCGGAGCAGCAGCGCCACCAGTTACTATCGTAAAAAATGCCCCCCCAACTATCACCACAGCACCTGTAATATAGCCGACGGCAACATCACGTTTATACGTAGCTTCTGCATTACCCAATATACACGCACGAGCTTCATCATCATATCTTGCTCCTTTATCAGATCCTTTGGAGCGTAATACGGCATCCAATTTTTCACATTCTTCCTTCGTTGGACCACGACAACTTTCCCCTTTAAACGTGCCACCATTTATTATACATTGCATCGCCTCCATACCAGTTGCAGCATCAGAATCAAAAGTCTCACTTATATCATCAAATACAAAATCTACTTGCTGACTGCCAACCGTACAAGACACTACATAGTCTTTATCTGTTCCTAAACCTTCATTTAATATTTTTGGGGTGGCGTCACATACAATATAACTATCGTTTGGAAATTTTGTACGCAGATATTCTTCTACCATCGGTTTTGCTGTATCCATTCGCATTTGCAACCCAGCGTTATAAAACATACGACTATCTATACCATCTATCTGATTTAAGAAAATTGTTGATACTTCTTTTATTCCACGCGACAGTCTGCAATAGCCGTGATATTGAACGCTGTGACCTGTACGCTGTGCTAAGCTACTTACAACACCTTTACATAATTCACTGGATATATCACACGACTGCCAAATATCTTCCGTATATTTATCACCCGTATTTACGATTTTTCCACCATATAACTCGCATATTGCCGTATTCTCACTGCTTGATGATGTAGAATTTGGAGTCTGGTTCAAAGAATCAAATTCAAACTCATATGCCTTACCAGCTGCACTACACCTTATGTAATCTTGACCAAAGGTACTTATATCTGCATCTGCATGACACGTCAAATTCAAACCGTGTAATTTACCATACGCATTTATAAACTCTCTGCCATTTGAACCTTGAGTTTTCAAACCAGCAAACTGTTTTATACATGTGCCACCACCATCACGACAAGACTTCTTGTATACCAAAAGATACCCATCACGCCCAACGCATTGATATTGCTTTCCGTCCGAACTTAACGTCCAAACACCATTAAATAGATTAGCACAATTTTTCTGTGTCGCACTTTCTGTTCCAAAATTTGATTCAGAAATCATAAAGTTCAAAAAATTACGACATAGGTTATAACCATCATTCGTCTGTATATTAAAACCAGATGCTATACATACTTTATAAAGACCTGTGACAGAAATTCTCCCGTCTGTCTGATCCATATTTTTTTGATATTCATCTGCAGCAGATTGTCTGTTTTCACTGGCAACCAGTTGATTTATTGCTTTTTCAACGACATCGCTCTTAAACTTTATCCAGTTCTCTGCATGTGAAGGTATTGCAATCAAAATCAGAAAAAATGCAATCAGAAGTCTTTTCATTTCAGTACCCCCGTGCATTTTTCCGCCACTTCCGCAACTTTCTTTATAGCCGATATCTGCGTCGCATTAAATACTGTCGCCGTCGCAGAAGCCGCCGTAGTAAAACCGGCCAATACATTTGAAGCCGTATTCAAATTCTTTTCTTTTTGCTTGCCGACCTCCGTATTGTCATTTCGTGTTTTGTTTGTATTTGCTGTCGCAGATGTTATCGTACCAGCCAAACCAGTCGTAGCCCCTACAACAGAAGATATCATCGCACCTTTTGCCCTATCGTCTATCTTTGAAATGTCTACATACTTATATTCACTACATGCATCTACTATACTTTGTGCCTCTGATATATCTTCGCCATTTAACCGTGCCTGCATCATTGATTGTTGCAAATCATCAACTGCTGATATGCAACTATTTATCTGTTCCCTTAACCCAACACTTACTTTATTAGTTCCTGCAATTACTGCACCTGCTACATTAGTTGCCGTACTACCAGCCAACAAGCCTGTTCGCCAATTTCCTAAATTTTTAGATTGCTGGGTTAATTTATCTATCTCTGATTGATAATCTTTTAGTTGTTGCGCAATAGAAGAATATTCAGCCTCAAATTCCGCTGTAAAAGCCTCTGGGTCAAAATCCCCACTTTCTTGCGCTTGATTTTTACTTTCTATTTCTCTCAGCTTTTCAAGCTTAATTTCCAATTCTTCTATCTTACTGTCTTTTGATGCCTTTACCACACCAGTTACTGTTGCGCCAACCCCCGTAGCTGTTCCAACACCAGTAACAGCCGTATTTATTCCCGCCATAGTCTTCAAACCAGACAACTCTTCGTCAATACCAACACACGCAGTATATGTAGCACGTAATGCATCATACAAAGACAAAACTTCTGCCATTGCAGTAACTGGTAAAAACATTAAAAACACAGCTAAAAAACGCACCTTTCCCCACCACCTTGTTCAAGTATAGAAAATAAATAAGAACCACCGCAAGGAGTTTTTTGCCATTTATCTATATCGCTCTGATACATGTATCCGTATCAGCTTTTCGTACGTTTCATAATCTTGGCAAAATACGTCACTTTCTATCAAATTCGCTAAACCAGGTAAGCCATTCGTCTTCGTACGTTCGGGAATTATGCAATGACTGGTAGACGTGTAAAGCCACTTATTTGGTACAGGTAATATCTGCCCCGTCTTCTTATCACGACAAACTATCGTTCCCGCAAAACCAGTCTCACCCAAAAAATTATTATTAGGTTTAACATACTTAGGTCTTCTGACAATCTGACCAACAAATGGACTGTTTGAATATGGATATGGTGTTATACTTAAAGACACAACCGCAACTAATTCACAATAATTATCAAAACGAACATCGTTTTTCAGAATTCCTCGAAATCCCCTGTATGTGGCAGAATCTCTATTTGATACTACCGTGCCATCATTTAAAAGAAACGTATCATAATCAAACCAGTTCATAAACTGGTACTCTAAGCCAAAAAGCTCGCGCATTTTATTTGGGGTCAAATGTTCTTTTACACCTTTCATTACAACTAACCTAACATAAACACGCTTATTTTCAATATATTTATAGAAAAAATCAGCGGTTTTTAACCGCTGATTCCTTGCCATGGCTAATCTAATTCTATTAGCTCATATTTTGTTGTACCAAGCCCAATCGATTCTGCATATGGTAATATATGACGCCCCATCTGTCTGTCAATGCGTTCCTGTAATTTCTTAGCACCTGGGTCTTTTGACGCATATACCATATCTACAAATGCTTGGTCATTTGCAACTGGGTCCGTTGATGCAACTATGCCCAAATCCGCCATAACAGGATCTGTTTGATGTGCATCGCAATCACAATCCACAGATAAAAAGTTCATAACAGTTATATAAACAATCTGTTTACCTTGTGATGCAAAGTAATCACTAACTGACTTTGCTGCTTCGGCCATTGATTCTATAAAAGCTTGTTGTTCTGGCAAATTAGACCATGCTTTATCTGGGTCTTCGGTAAATCCAGCCGAATGGATATACGCTTTACCATTTCTTGACGCAATACCAATAGACTGATTCTTTAAGTTAGCACCAAAACCACCCATCGCGTGTCCTTTGCCATGTGCTAAGTTCAATATAGAATCATAATTGTCTAAATGAGTGCCAACCAAGTTATATTTTAGATGTTTCCCATTATGTACAGGGATTTTCATTTCTCCTTCGGCGTCCATAATATCAACATCAGCAAATTTAGTGAACCCATGCTCTTCGGCAACCTTTAAGTGGTCTTCTACTGTGTTACGCTGACCAGCATAGGCCGTGTTGCACTCCAAAATTGTGCCATTTAATTTCTGCACCAATGGTCCTATTAAGTCAGCTTTTAAATAACCGCGCGAACCGGCCTCGCCAGTTGATACCTTTACGCCGACCTTGCCCTTTAATTCCACACCCAGCGCATCATATATCTTTATAAGATTTTCTGGTGTAATTTCCTTAACATAGTATACCTTTGCTGGTGATTTTTCCATTTTAGCCTCCGATTTATTAATGAATTTTGTTCCGATAATTCCGGCAAGTGCTGCAACAACCGCCGTACATCCAACCACAATTCCTAATTTTTTATAGTTCATTTGCATCCCCGTTTTTTATTTCAACTTATTGTAATCCTCGTCTGACACAGGTTCAAGCCATTCATTTGATGTTTCTTCGCCATCTAACTCGAACGCTAAATGTGAAAACCAAGAGTCTGGTGCTGCACCATGCCAATGCTTTACATTTGCTGGGATATGTATGACTGTTCCTTCCTTTATTTCAACTGGTTCTTTGCCCCATTCCTGATAAAAGCCACGACCACCAACACCAACCAACATTTGCCCGCCACCACTTTTAGCATGATGTATATGCCAATTGTTTCTGCAAGCAGGCTCAAACGTTACATTAGAAAACTTTACCTGTTCCGTTGAAATTGGTGCCAGATAGCTTTGTCCAACAAAATACTGAGCATACGCGTCGTTTGGTTCCCCTATTGGAAACATTATTGTCTGTTGATATTTGTCTTTTTCTGTCAATGCTGGCGTATTTTCAGTCCAGACATTCTGTGCTAATCTGAATACAGCCCATGCCTTAGGCCATCCAGCATAAAATGCGGTATGTGTAATTATTGCAGCTATCTCTTCCTTATTGACACCGTTTTTCTTTGCTGTTTCTAGATGATAGGTCAACGAACTGTCTGTTATGCCCATGGACATCAGCGAAACAATAGTTATAATCGACCGAGTTTTTAAGTCTATATCTGTGTTATTCCAATTCTCGCCAAATAAAACATCATCGTTAAAGTGTGCAAACTCTGGGGCAAACTCGCCCAGCTGATCACGACCAGCGGTCTGTGTAATTTTATTTTCTGCCATTGCATTCCCCCCAACTGTTAATAAACAAGTTAAACCAAACAAAGTTCTACAAATGGGTTTCATGTTCTCTCTCCTCTATTGAACAAGTTCTATATGTGCCGTAAATTTTCCTTTTTGCGCTTCAAGGTTATTTAGACCTTGCTCTATCTCGCCCATTGGAATCAAAGACTTGTCCAAAGTTGTACCATGATCTTTGTAGTAAAAACCAAAATTTCCCCACGGCACATAAATAAACATCTTGCCCTTAGAAGCAACCATTCCTCTTGCAACACCGTCTAACTTTATCGGTTCGGGGAAATAGGATATTTTTTCTTGCCCAGCAAAATCGCTAAACTCAAAATCTGCTGGCAACATAGCTATAAATTGAGTCACCGCCGCATTGTCTGCCATGCGAACTATCGTTTCTTTCCCATCAAATAATAATCTTATCTTCATATCTTGCCCCATACATTTGATTGGTATTATATAGAACATAGCGACAATAATTATGCTCGCCAAATTCTTCATCGTTTATCCCTTTATAATTTCAAGTTAGATACAAAATTTTTCAGTCTTTCTGTATTTGGGTTACCGTTTAAAACGCCACCGGTAATAAACTCTGGGTTGCCACTTGCATCCATCTGTAAATCGGAAGCAGTATTACCTAAACCACTGCTGCCAGACGTAGCAAACAACACAACCTTTTTCCCAGACAAGTCATAACTTTGAACAAACTTGTTTACTATTTTAGGGGCAGTCCCCCACCATATTGGAAAGCCTAAAAATATAACGTCATAATCTTTAACAGGTGCATTCAAATCCGCTAGTTCAGGATAAGGAATTTTCCCGTCCATTTCCAAAGAACTTCTGCTTTGTTCGTCATTCCAATCCAAATCGGCGGCAATATAAGGTTGAGCGGGCCTAATTTCATAAATAGGTGCATTCAATACCGTTGCCAAATTTTGCGCAACATTCGCCGTAGTTCCTGTTGCAGAAAAATATATCACAATAACAGATGATAGAAGATTATTCATTTTTCCCTCTCCAGTTGTTTAATAACGTGACTAATGCTTGATACACAAAATCATATACACTTTTCGTTGGGTACTTTATTCCAGCTGCTGTCATGGCCTCTTTCTGTTTTTGTGTGGCATTCGCGTATGGGAAAAGCCCGAACATGAACGGAAAAAACGTATAAATAAACTTGTTCTTGTCTGATTTACTCATTTGCGGGAAATAAGTGGCTAACAATTTTTCGAAGGTATCTAAAGCCCTTTTATATTCTTGCTTAAACAAAGTTAAATCTTCTAAGGTACAATTCTCTTCCAAGTCATACAAATTCATGGATAATAATTTTAATAGCGTCGGACGTTTTTCTAATGTCAAAGCTATTTTCTTTGAGAAGCCATCAACCCCCAGCTTTTCATTGCTCGACAATATAGAATCCATATCATCACACCAATAAGAGTATTCTTCACGAAAAATTTCTAAGAAAATACTTTCTTTGGTAGCAAAATAATTATATATGGACGGTCGAGAAAAACTTGTAAACTCACTGATTTCTTTAATGGTTATTTCTTTAAAATTCATTTTTTGGTAAAGCGTCCGACAAGCTTTAACAATCTCTTCCCGACGTTTATCAACATTCGCTTGCATAAGCCATCCCTTTCCGAATCTGACACCGTGTCAGACAGTATAATAAATACACAAATTCTGACACCGTGTCAACACGATTTTTTCCTTATGCTATCAAATGACGGAAGACGACTATTTTCCCCCAAAGGCAATATTCATTTTTACACCAGAGTCCGGTTCTTCAAAACTAACCAAGCCTGTTGCTTCTGTTGGGACCCCAGTCTCAGGCATGGACGCATAATACCCAACAGTCATTTTAGCACCAGTAGCACTAAAATCCCCTTCAATGTCACCATTAAATTTGGCAACATTATTCTGATTCTCATAATTAGTAAACTCAATAGTCCCACTAGAATCATTCTTGACCACAACATCATACCAGTCATCAAATGTAGCACCCAATGTGCTAATCCCAGTTTCCTTATTAAAACCAAGCGTTGCATCACCCACTAAATTCACAACTTCGTCGCCAGACGAAGCGGTACCTATCGCCGCCCCCTTAAATTCTACATCATGCGCAATATTTTCCGGTGCAATACTATGCTCGCTATACCCACCAGCAAAAGGTACAGTTGCAACAAGTACCTGTATTGAAGAATTTTCTGCTAATTCTTTTGACTCAGCTTGACTGTATACACCAAAATCAGAATAAGATAAACCAAGAGTCTTACCTATAGAATTATACATAAGCGACTGCTTTAAAAAATCATCATCTTTTAATACAATATTATAAAATTCTCCGCCTTCACCCCTATTATTATAGGATTGAGATACGCCTTCTTTATTTAATGTCGCTCCAACTATCATACCAGTTTCATCATCAACTATAAATTTTATCTTAGCCCCGTCTACCGCGTTCAAAACTGCATCTCCTGCATTGAGCGAAGTTGTGTTTTCTTTTATTTCTTGAGATATATTACTAAACTCATTTGGGAACTCGTTCCGCCATTCCACAAAACATTCCGCAGCCGCACCTACCCCCGCACCGTTAAAGCATCTATTCAATCTATTATCAACAACATATACGGCCATATGCATTAAAGTAAGGTTCTTACCAAAATACTGCTCTATTTCCTGTACTGTCCTTTCACCGTCCGTCAACCACGCTGCCGCATTGGCAATATCCATAAGAGGAATTCTGTTACCAATATTTGGATTGTAAACACTCCACGAGTTTAACCTATAAGTTATGTAATCTTCGGTTATATTTTCCGTACGGGAAAGCATTCCAGTTACCTTAGAATTACTCTCTACCACCGTATTTTTAAAGGGCGTTGTTGGATTTGTCGGCCAACCAAGAGAATTATATTCTCTATCTTTATACGGATAATCTATGCTTCCCCCATTGTCAGCACATGCACTAAGCACCAATAATGATATAAAAAGTAGTATTCTTCGCATTGTAACCTTCCTTTATTAAAAGGTTACAAGAATAAATTACTAGTTGTCAAAGTAATATTTTGAATTATTTGGCTTCTGTGTTGCACTTGAACTGCATGTCATACAAAGTCTTATAGGCACCGCATTCGTGTTGCATTAACTCTTCGTGCGTTCCCGCCTCTACAATCTCGCCCTGATTTACAACAACTATCTTCGACGCGTTCCTTATCGTTGATAATCTATGCGCTATAACGAATACAGTTTTATCTTTCATTAAGTTTTCTATAGCCTGTTGAACAACTGCCTCTGACTTATTGTCTAGCGCAGAGGTTGCCTCGTCCAATATCAATATCGGTGCATTCTTCAAAAATGCACGAGCTATTGCAACACGCTGCTTCTGACCACCAGATAACAAAATTCCACGCTCGCCAATCTGAGTGTCTAAACCTTTCTTTAAACTGTGCACAAACTCTTCCAAACACGCCATTTTTATAGCCGTATTCAATTGTTCTTCCGTGGCATTTTCATTTCCAAGCATTATGTTCTCGCGTATTGTCCCCGCAAATAAGAAGTTATCTTGAAACACAACACCTATGTTTTGACGCAAAGACTTTAATGAAAAATCTCTGATATCTGTTCCATCTATCAAAATTGCGCCTTTCGTCGGATCATAAAACCTAGGCAACAGACTTACTAGCGTCGTCTTTCCCCCACCAGAATTACCAACAAATGCAACTATTTCGCCTTGGTGCACCGTAAGATTTATATTTTTTAAAATTGGTGTTCCCCGGTTATATTCAAAGCACAAATCCTTAAAGACTATCTCTTTATGTGTTGCTGGCATTTCTATGGCACTTGGTTTATCAGAGATAGTTGGCATACTATCCATGATGTTAAACACACGCTCGATAGCCATAAAAGACATAAGAACAGAATTATAATTAGACCCCAAACTTTTCATTGGGTTATACAACATTATAAGCGCTGTCAGGAAGGATACAAAACCACCGCTAGTTATTATGCCATTTAGAACCAAATAAGAGCCAAACCATATTGCCGCACCAATACCAATAGACAAAATTATGTGCATTACAGGCGTCAACCACCTAGTACGCTGAACCATCTTCATCTGCAAGTTGAAAACACCGTCCAGTATCTTCTTAAACTTGTTTTCCTGATATTCAGCTAAGTTATAGGAAGTTATCGTTTTATTACCCGCATAAGTTTCGTTATACGCCGTCATTAAAGAAGATTCCGCCACCAAAGAGCTATCAAAAACAGACTGTATTTTCTTCTTTAATGTCGTCATAGGAAGAAAAGCAACAACCAAAATCGTCACACAAACCAACGCCAACTGCCACGAATTATAAAACAAAACAAAAATCAAAGATAACGCAGTAAATACTTTTTGAACGAAGTTCTTTAAATTAGTCAATAACCCTGCACACGCTGCATCGGCATTTCTATTAAACATTTGAAGAATGTCACCAGAGTTCTTGGTATTGAAGAAATTTGTCTCGAACCCCAACATCTTTTTGTACAAATCTAATTTTAATAGATTTGTAATCTTGGCACCAACCCATGTATTTAGATAATTTGCCGCGTAAGTCAATGCCCCCTGCAAGGACGTAAATAATACAATTACCAATGGAATGTACCATGCCGCCTCGATGGATTTGTCTACCATTACCAAATCCATGTACGGCTTCAAGGACATGGCTATCACGCCCTCTAATGCACCAATCGGCATGGCTAATAAAATAGACAACAAACCCTGACGCCAATACGGTTTTACATACGGCCACATCCGCTTATAATTATTTACGAACGCATTTCTTGCCAGTTTACTAAGACTACTTTCTTTTGCCATAATGCTAACCTTTGGCTATTACTGCCACTCTTCCTCTTTCGAGATATTTGTATCGTATGTTTGTTTTATACCACCGTCCATCAAATTATATTTTATCCACTTGCCTATTTTCTTTTTAGTTTGGGCACCTAAAATTCGTTCTATTTTTATTTCCCTTACCGCCATACTAAGTTTTCTTACATCTGGTGGTGGACTGTAAGGCTTTGCCGCCATAAAACGTAATGTCAACGTATTATCTTTTATTATACCGTTTGGTATTTCAATGACAAAAGGTCCATCTAATCCAACACGCCATTCCCCCAGCTTTTCGTCGTTTGCGTAAACCGTAACTTCTTGATATTTATCTGTTTTCGGCGGAAAAACCCCGAACGCATCCACAGTCAATCGTAAAGATGCATCTATGCTGTCTGGAATATACAAATTTATTATGGTATTCTTACCGACCGCACATCTATGCTCTGGTTCTTGACCGCCCCAACCATCGGACATTTTAACAAAATCCGCGCTGTTTCCACCCTCTGCAAAAGAAATTGTAGTCCCCAGAATATAAGGTTTATAAAGCTTTTTATCAATGGAAGTAGTCTTAATATCATTCTGCAACTGTCTGTTATATGCAAAACGATATCCACCCCACATAAGCAGCCCAAGAACTATGATGCCACCAATTATGATAAAAATGCGGTATAGTTTCTTCATAAATACTTCACCAATTATTGTCCAACGTATAAAGTGTCATTTAAGCAACATATTACATTTTTCTTTGTTAATTCCGCAATTCTTTTCGCTTGCCCAGGATTAGATTCTATGAACACATTGGAATCTTTTATCTGTTTATATATTCCTGCTTTGAAATCCGCGTGCAACCCAAGTTTTTTGCGCTCTTCTGCAGTGCCATTGTACATGTATAACTTCTTGTACTTAACGCCATGCTTACTTAGCCACTCTTCCGTTTCTTTACGATACTTTTCTAACCTGGATGTCACTATGTACCCAATCGGTCTATTAGGCAAAAACAGAGGTCTTGCATTTTTTACAAATTTAAGATAGTTCTTACCATCATCATTTTCTTTTTCGGTCGGATCAACACATAAAACACCATCCATATCATAACAAGCACTTGACATAAAACCATGATATAGATAATTCCACTGGAACATTCTTGGTTGTGGCAGTAACTGCAAGGCAATATCAACATGCTTTGTTGCTTCTGCCCCAGAAGTGTATACCGCACAAAATACGAACTTGTATTTCCCTTCGAACGGTTTTAACTGCTCTTTAACCAGCTCCATCGCCATACCGGTATTTACACTATCATCAATAACCAAAATTTTGCGAATTACATCACTTGAACCAGTCTTTCTTACACCAGAGTTTCCTAAAATGCCATGCGTAAATTCTGGCAAAGAACAAACTTTCTTATTCAATGCCAAACCGATAACATATGCCGGTATCATACCTGAACGTGGTATACCAACAACCAAATCAATATCTGATGGCAACAAAGAAATATTGCTTTTTATATCCACAGCCAAATTGTTGTACGTTTTGTAATTTATCTTCATAGGCTTTTTTTCAATTTTCTTTGGAGCCAGCGGTCTATTCTCATATTTACCGTACTTTTCATAATGTAATAACGGGTTCATATTTGCCTTGAACACGTCAGGATTACGCTGAAAATAACGTTCGGTATAAAATACAGGTCCTGGGTTTCTATTTTCTTTCCACCCAAACACTAAATAATGTTGAGCAGGATCCATTTTTGCTTCTGCAACATCTGGATACTTTTTCAAATACCACTTCTTATCAAAATACTTAGAGTGCCGGATATAATAAATATCTTTATGTTTTATTAACTCTTTTCTTTTAAACTCATCTAAATACGCTTTAAACCTTTTAAATTTAGTTGCCATTGTATCTGCCCCCAAAATATTAAGTTTCCTATCCGCAACCATTATGCCAAACATTGTTTCTAAGCTATGCGCCAAAGATAATGTATCGCCTGTCTTTGAAACCGCGTCAAAATCGCTGGACTTAAAAGGATAATTTTGAAATTTGTATAAAAGGTCTGCTCGCATCATAAACATAGTGCCTGCACAGAACTTGGCACTGCTGGAATACCTTATTCCTAATTTTTCTGCCCAAAATTTCGTAGCCGCACGCCTAGCAACATTTTCTGAATTTATTATTAAATTTTTACAGCAGACCATGCCAACTTCGTTGTTTTTGAACTCTTTCAAGTTTCTTTTGAAAATATGCTTACTGCCAATTAGCGTATTTACAAGATCATTTCTCCAATCGTTGCCTATATAATGTATACCGTTCTTTATATACTCCGTATCCCTACGATTCTTCGTATGAACTTTTAATATAACATCATAATCAGCCAGCGATACTTTCTGCAAAACTAACCAAAATGGATAAACATCATAACCACGATTAGGAACTTTCAATATATTTGCATCCCGTTTAAATTTCTTTATTTTTTTCTCAACCGCCTCGTTCAACTCTGCAACCGTAACCCATAAATCATATTTACAGCTTACATTCTTCAATCTCGCCAAAAACCAATCTAGTTGATCTTGATAAAATAAATGCAAATGAACAAGAACTTTATTAGTATTATATTTTGTTAAATCAGGCTTATAATTATGCACAATCATTTTAAAATCTGAACGCGTACGAAGACTTTTTTTATCTATTGGATAGTGTTTTATATTTAATTTCCAAAGTAAATAATTAAAGCTTAATTGATCTCTTCTAGAATAGTTTTCAATGAAATCCCACCACTTATCACAAAGTTCTTTTATCTTAGAATCCCCATGATTTCTTAACAATACATTCGTCTCGTACAATCCGTTATGTTCTGGATATTTATCTGCCTTTAAAACTTCCATTTGCTTGTTTATCAAAGCCGGATTATCTTTACCAGATATTATACACATATTGGCTTCGTCATAGATACAATCCCGCTTAGGATGTAAAGCAATTGCAATTTTGTGCTTGGCCTTAATATGTTTCTCAATTAAATTATATATTGCGGGACCGCTTATTTGAATATTACTATCAATCCAAACGGAATAAGCATAGTTCGGGAACAACAAATGCGGATGAGTTTTATGCCATCTAGCATTTCTTACAGAATCGGACTTGTTGAATGCCAATGGTCTTATTTCCCACCATAAGTAATGCTTCTTTTTTAATAAATCTTTGCTGTCTGTAAACAACACATAATTATAGTCTGGTTTAGGATAAAAGTCTGTAACAATTTCATCATATCCACCAGACATACATGAATAAATTACTTTGTTTATATTTTTTAATTTGTTGTGCTTTTTCCAATAATTATTGCTTACAACCTCAGCTATTTCTAATTCCGTTTTATATCCCTTGTCTCGTCCAATTGTTTCAAAGTGAACAAGTGGATTTTCTTTACAATCTGGGTGCCGCTTTAAATAACTTTCTGTGTCAAATTTTGGTCCAGGGTTTCTTCCCTCTTTCCACCCATCATTTAAATAGTGCGTTATTGGATCCACCTTAGCTTTTGCCACATCTGGATATTTTTTTAAATACCATTTTTTATCAAAATATTTAGATTTAGATACCGTCATATAATCGGAATTATGTTTTAGCTTTACCATGATAAAATCCCCAGTATTTTATTTCTTATGACAGTATAAACAGAACAATAATAAAATCAAGTTTTTTGACACGAAAAATTAAAAAAACTGGGCATTTTGCCCAGTTTTTACTTTTTAGGATATTTTTGTTTTATGCGACTAATAGTATCTTCCCATATATTGCTCCCATTAACTTTATCCCAATATATCATATCTAGCTGATCTGGTATAGATGGGTACTCTGCCAATCGTAATTCTATATAATTTTTTTCACGTGGTATTGGTGCATAACCTCGCTCATATGCGAACCCATCCTGGGAAATTTCTATATCTTCTATTTCTATATTAAACCCCAACATTGACGCAATATTAGAATCATCCGTGTAAGAGCCAAGTTTATGATCTGTAACTTTATTCGTGTAATACATTTATGCCCCCTTAAAGAAAAATAATCTTTGATAATTAACTTCAGATAAGTTTGGAACTTTAACACTTATCTCTAATCCCTTGTGTACAGGAATTAGAACCGTATCGCGCATTCCAGAGCTAAGTTTTTTTATATACAAAGTTTTACCGTCTGGTGCCAACACACTAATATCACTTGAAGCACTAGGGACAAATATCAAAGACAAAACGCCGTATCGTTCTGGAATATAAGAATATGTCGCCGCAGCAGTTCCCAAAAAATTCAAGTCTATGGAACTGCCAGTTAGCATTAACCAAGAAATTATATTTTCTTTACCGGTACTTGTAAAATTTGTCGCATTTTGTAACGCCGATATATCACTTTTTTTCCCTATGTTCTCTACCCCACCTAGTGAAGACAATTTTTTACTTATATCATTCAATTTTTCCAAGAAACTTTTATAGTTTTCTGATTCCAATATTTCCGAATATTTCTCGCTAAAATTATTAACTGCCACATCAAAATCTTTCAATGTTTCAAGTAAAAAAGAAAAGTCTTGATTTAAAGCCTGTGGATCAATCTTTTTTGTTGGCTGATAATCAACAACCCGTTCAAGAACAATCTTTCTTAAAAGTTCTATTTTATCCGAACTTTTCGGTGCTGTTGCAAAAGTAACTGTTCCACCAGAATACGGAATATCCGCGGGCACAGAACTTTTTACACAATTAACTTGATATCCAGAATCTATGATGGCTCCGTTTACTTTGACTTGTACATCAGCCACAGTAAAAAAGGGGAAAGAAAAGTTAAAACTTTTTGTTTTCCCGTCTCCTTGATATATTATCGCATTCATTTTTTTCCTTTTGATTATTTTATGCAGAGTTGTGAAAATAAAAAAGGGGCCCCAAAAAGGCTCCCAAACTTCCTGAGAAGTATATCATAATTCGGCAAAAAAATCAATCGATTATTTTCTTCTAAGAATTTTTAGTAACGGCACAAAATCAAGTAAAAATACTTTATAACACACTAAATTGCTAAAATCATGTCGTTGCCTATATATGGTGACCAAAGGAATTGACCACAAAGTTAACCTGTACGATTTCTCGTATTTTGGTTTTTCATATTGAGCTTTACTTAATGGCACAAGACTTATTCCAGTACGAACCGCATTATGATAAATTTGATCGACGAATTTCTCTGAAGTATATGGATATAAATATTGCATCCCCTGCAAATTCATCAAAGCTTGCTTCTTCAAAAATGGTAAACCTTCTTTTAACAATTCAAGAGGTTTGTCATATACCCTATGAATCAAATCGCCATTTTCACCACTTATAAACGTAGCCATTTTGTAACCACGCCTCAGTATCATTTGAGACAACCCAACTTCATACTTTAACACAATTAATTGCTTATCTGTCTGCGGACGAATGTTTTTCATAAAATTACTTATGAAAGAAGCATTCGCTACCTTTCGACTTAACCCAACAAACCATGACTGAACTTGAACAGGTGTGAATTTATTTTTAAAATCGATCATTCCAACTAAATCGGCGCCGCTCGATTCCAAATTTTCTAATATTTTTTTTATATCAAACAACGGTCCATAAACACTATCATTTACCAAATAAACCCAATCATATTTACTAAGTATTTTATTCTTTTGCGCCCATTGGAAACCCCGCTTATAGGAACCAAAGTCATACTCTCCATGTCGCTCAGCTAACTTATATAGAACATTTGGAATGTCATTTAGCTTGTTCAACTCTGCATTTGGGGCGATATTATCCATAACAAAAACTATATCACCATATCCAGATAAACAGCGTAAATAATGCAAAACAGTATCGTCTATAACTCCCTGTTTGTCATATGATGCAAATAAAAACAATCTTCTTACGCCCATATCAAATCCATTATTTGTTTGGTTATCAACTTTGGCGAAAACCGTGTTAAAGATTTGCTAGCTTTTTCTATCATGACAGTTGTATCTGTACGTTTAGAATATACATCTGTCATTATAGCTGCTAGTTGTTCTGCATTACCAGTCCTGAATAAAATTCCTGCTTCTCCATCAAGCAGTATTTCTTTGGGACCATATTGACAGTCTGACGAGACGCACAGTGTGTTTAACGCCATTGCTTCTATCAACACAGTTGGCAACCCCTCTAGCTTTGATGACAAAATAACGCACATCGCATTCTTCATGTAACCAAATGGGTTGTTTTGTACACCCGCGAACACAACTGCCTTGTCACAACCCAACGAATCAGCCAGTTTTTTTAGTTTTTTTTCTTGTGGGCCACCACCAACTATCATAAGTTTAACATCTGGTTTTTTATTTCGCAAATAAAACTTATTGAACGCGACAATCAATGTGCCCAAGTCTTTTTGATGGTTTTCTAATCTTGATACACTGCAAAAGTATTTACCATATGGTTTTGGAGCCCCTTTTGCAGCATTTTCAATTAGTTCTTTATCTATCGGATTATATATTCGTAATACTTTTCTTTCTAAGCTTGGGAAAGTTTTCTTAAATTCTATGACAAAATCATCCGTCAATCCGACAATCTTATCATAAAGTGCCAAGCGATTGCATATGCCACTATCAACTAAGTATTTGACACTGCCATGCACCCACGTAATTTTTTTAGCGTCGCAAAATCTCAATTCCTTAAAAAAAGAACAATTTTTATAATCTATAAAAACATCTATCCCACTAAAATATCGTTTTACTTTTAAAAGACTGAATTTCTTATACAGACCAAAAATTAATTTTCTTAATTGGCGAAGCGGGAAAAACTCGGTATACTCTTTCAGTCTCTCAAACCAGTTCTGCAGCGGATAACAAACATACACTTTTATTTCTTTATGCTTTTTAAACCAATCCACATATACGGGCTCTGTTATCTTTGCGTGTGTTATAACGCTTATTTTTGTGTCTTTATAAACTGGGTCATCGCTTATACTTTTCAGCATTCCGTCTAATGTTCTTATAAAGACGGACTCTACCCCCCCGATGACCATATTAGGCATTCCAAAGACTACATTCATGACACCAACCTATTCTTAAGTTCTTTTAACATTCCAACGGTGAATAGTTTGCACAAAAAAATCCCTTGATTCCACTAATATTTTTATTATACTCCTTGGAAACAAATTTGTTAACTTTTTGTTCACCGTTAAAAAGTTCATTCCCCGCATGTTTTTTATCTAAAAATCGTTTTATTGTCATATATGAAACACCAAGCTTTTTCGCGATTTTCATCTTTGAATAACCCTTTTCTGACATTTTGCAAACTATGTCATGCTTACCGTCTAATTTGTGACGTTTGTTCTTGGAACCAAATGCGCGACCTAACTTAAGCCCCTGAGATTTCCTTAATGCAAGTGCTTCTTTGGTACGCTGACTAATTAAATCTCTCTCTATTTCTGCAGATAAACCAAACGCAAATGCCATAACCTTACTTTGTATATTGTCACCCAGTTCATACCCGTCTTTTACGGTATACACCTTGGCCCCAACATTCATACAATGTTCTAGTATTCTCATTATCATAAAAAGCTTTCGACCAAGTCTTGATAGCTCTGAACAGATTATTATATCACCAGCATTTAAACGTCTAAGGCACCCACCCAACGCTCGTTTATCCGGCTCTTTTGTACCGGACACACCAGCATCTTCTATGTATTTATCTATAACAAGTCCTAATATTTTAGCCTTAGCCTTTATACCGTACTTCTGGTTTTCACAATCTTGATGATCTGTACTAACCCGAATATAACCGTATACCATAACTTCCTCCTATTCATAGTGGTGAACGATATAGGAATTATGGAAAAAAATATTATCCTTTATAAAATATAAACCCCGACTTAGCACAATAATATCTGGTACTTATCGGGGACAGATGACATGAAAAGTATTAAACGTTAAAAATTAACGTTCTTCTTTGTGTTCTGGTCGATCAATAATCAGCCATATCAACCATACCAATGCAGCAATACCTATTATGCTGTATACGATACTACTTGCAATCGTGGCAGGCCCAAAGATAAACGCAACTAAGTCAAAACCAAAAATACCTATCAGCCCCCAGTTTAAGGCGCCAAGTATTGTCAATGGTATTAACACGAAAGTTGTCAATCCTCTCATCTTTTTTCTCCTTTTAAATTTTGTTTTGTCCATGAAAAGACATCCGCATTATAACCATTTTTATGGTCACTTTCAATCTCAATACTTAATTTAGGAAAACGTTCTTATCCGCAGAAATTCAATAAAAATCACAAATAAACTGGTTCAAAATGCCGCAATTGTATTAAGACAGCATTACACGATTTATTACATAATTTGCCAGCAATAATCCAAAAGTTCCTGTAACTGTTATTACAGACCCGAATTCGCCAGTTGAACCAAAGTTTTTATTCGGCAATTCAGTCGAATAAACTACATCAAAATCTATCAAGTTTTCCTGGCGGGCCAATTTACGTATTTTTGACGCAAGCGGACACACCTTCGTCTTTGAAAGCTTATCTAACTTTATTTGCTGTGGGTCCTGCTTCCTTGCCGCCCCCATACTAGCGACGAAAGGAATATTCCTTTCGATGCACCATTTATATAAAGCAATTTTTGATGGCACGCTATCTATTGCATCTATTACAAAATCAGGGGCCTCATTTAAATTTGTTTCTGCATCAAAGAATAAATTTATAGGATTCACACGAATTTCTGGATTTATATCAACTATACGTGCTGCGGCGACATCAACTTTATTCTTGCCAATTGTAGAGCCAAGCGCATACAACTGGCGATTTATATTTGTTTCCTCAACCTTGTCGAAGTCCACCAGAATCAAATTCCCTACCCCCGTACGCGCCAAGGCTTCTATGGCAAAAGATCCAACCGCACCACATCCTACTACCATAACAGAAGCTCTTTTTAACTTCGCTATTCCGTCATTTCCAAATAATATTCTTGTTCTATGCAGCCTGTCCATCTTTTAAAAACCTTTGTGAATTATCATAAATAGCGTCTGCAACCTGTGCTACAGACAAACCTAAAACCTCTGATATCTTTTTTACAACTTCCAATATGACATCGGGATTGGCGTCATCACTTTCAACCAGCACTCTGTCTAATGGCATTTCTTTTATCACATTCAGTCTTGATTTCCAGTTATTTATAACAGGTGAAAAAGAAAAAAACACGTTATATTCACGCAGTAGCGACCGAGAAATCTCAACAGAACCTGCAAAACCATGCAACACCATAAGATGTGGGACTTTTTCTCGAAGCCCCTTCAATATATGCAATAGTCTATCCCATGCACCAACACAATGAATATGTACACTTCTGTTAAACTCTGCGGCTAAAATTAGCTGTTTTATAAAAATATCTTCTTGCGTTTTCATGTCAGGATGAAGTTTATCAAGCCCTATTTCACCGACCATAATCCTTGAATCAGACTTTAATAATTCATGCATACGTAGAATGTCGCCATATGACGTTTTATCTACACACCACGGATGTATACCTATACAAGGGTATATATTGCTATACGATTTTCCGAGTTCTATAACCTTGTTCCAATCCGCAGAAGAAGTTGAATTACATACAAAGCCGCATATTCCCAAACCCTTAGCCCGTTGAATTACATCGGTCAAATTACTAAATTTCTGCAAATGGCAATGAGCATCTATATATCTCTGCATGCCTTTAGCATAGTCTGTTTTTGTTTTTTTGCCAAGCAAATATTATATTGAAAAAAAGCGTATAATGGTGTACCTAGTTAATCGTAGCAAAGGATGGAAAATGAAAATTGCTGTGATTGGTTCTGGTTATGTTGGTCTGCCAACTGCTTGCGGTTTGGCAAGTTTTGGTAATGATGTAGTATGCATAGATAACAACGAAGAAAAACTAAAAATTCTAAATTCTGGTACTATGCCTTTGTATGAAGAGGGCTTACAAGAACTATACGAAGAAGTAAAAGATAAATTAAAATTCTCTGGTCAGACTTCAGATATAAATGATGCAGACTTAATAATTTTAGCCGTAGGTACCCCTATGGCTGATGATGGTTCGGCAAATTTGCAATATATTTTTCAAGCAGCAAAAGATATAACCCCACATTTAAAAAATGATGCAATCGTTGCGACTAAATCGACTGTTCCAATTGGTACAAACGATGAAATAGAACGTATAATAAATAGATCGGATATTCACGTTGTATCTATGCCCGAATTTTTACGAGAAGGATATGCATTGCATGATTTCTTTAATCCAGATAGAATCATAATAGGAACAGACAACGAGAATGTTTATAACAGAATTCGGGACATTTACATTTCTCACATACCCGCAGAAAGAATAATCCAGACCAACCGCCATTCTGCAGAGCTTATAAAATATGCATCAAATGCTTTTTTAGCAACAAAAATTCAATTTATAAACGAAATATCGGATTTATGTGAACAAATAGATGCCGATGTATCTGACGTTTCCATCGGAATGGGTATGGACAGCAGAATAGGACGGAAATTTTTAAACGCGGGCATTGGTTATGGTGGCAGCTGCTTCCCAAAGGACACTAACGCTTTGGAATACATGGCAAGACAACATGGTGTGAAACTTGGGCTTGTTTCAAGCACTATACGTGGAAATCATGACCGTAGATTTAATATAGCTAGTCGCATAAACGACCAGATAAAAAATCTTGACGCATCTGCAAAAGTTGCCGTACTTGGCCTGGCTTTCAAAAACGGGACAGACGATATAAGATATAGTCCAGCCATAGATATAATAAGCAACATAAACTATAAGCCTATTTACGCATATGATCCAAAGGCAATGCAAAACGCAAAAAAAGTACTGTCATCAAATGTGACGTATACGAAAAGCATACAAGAATGCGTTAAGGGGGCTGATATAATCGTAATTCTTACTGAATGGCCCGAATTCAAAGAATTAGAAAACGCAGAATTTGAAAAACCTACATTAATTCTGGACTATCGAAACCTGCTTGATTCTGGCAAAATGACCATTAAGAAGAATGTGACTTATAAAAGGATCGGTCAAAAATAATTTTTTTCATATAAAAAAATGAAAAAGATGTATTTTTTCTTGATTTTTTATTTTTTATATGTCAGAATTGAGCCCGAACTTTGGAAAAAGAATCATAAGATTCTTTATTCCAGTTCCGTTTTGGGGACATAGCTCAGTTGGTAGAGCAAATGACTTTTAATCATTGGGTCCAGGGTTCGAGTCCCTGTGTCCCCACCAAGATAAAACCGCAGGCAACTGCGGCTTTTCATTTATACATAACTAATAAGTCATAAGAATATATTTTGGTCTATTATGGCTACTAAGCTGCCAAACTGTAGTTAGCAGCATATTGATTAAATTGCGCAATCTTTACGGCATTAAAAGCGTTTTGTTTCTTCTTTGCGCTGCCCAATGACCAAGAATAGAATTTTCCAAGATGTAAGTTACGTCCTGTCTCAAGCATATCCCAAAACGCTACAAGTTCTTTATAAGAATCCTTGTGCTTATCATCCCATGTTCTTATTTCTTCATTACGTTTATTGATACGCTCTGTAGCCTCTGCTACTAAGCCTGTAGCATTTTCATATTCATTTATTTTCTGTTCCATATAATCTGAATATGACTGTCTGGTATTGTAACGACTCTCTGCGTTTTGCATGGCACTAAGCAATGCAGGCCTGTCTCTTACCGCATCACGAATTTGATCACGACTATAAAGCCCACGTAAATTGGCTGTTAATTCACGCGCCTCTTCATATTTCTGCTCTTTTTCTGCTTCGGCTTCTCTTTTCCTTGCCAAAATATCTTGAGCTAATGCAGACGCAGCTTCTGTTGTCAAACCAGCATACGTAGCGGGATCATTAAATTTTGCTTCTAAATCAGCTATTTTTTGTTTTAATGCATTTCTTTGCCCCAACACACTAGAAATCTGTCTGCGCGCATTAACAATATCATCTGCCCTTTCAAAATTTTCTTTAGCCTGAATATAATCATCGTGAGCCACCCTTGCACTGTTTTGCGCCGCTTGCATCTGTCTTTTCCTGCGCGGCATAGTGCTTTCGTTAAACCCAGCAGTATTCAAACCACTTAACACCGATCTCTGCGCCGTAATAACCGACTGATCTAAGGGATCTTCAACTCGTCTTTGTTGTTCTGCTGCCGTACGTTCCGCATCATTATTTGATGTCCATTGATTACGAAGATTTTTTAATCTATCTGCTTTGCCATTAAATTTGCTGCCCGATAACCTTATCATATTGCCAATTCCAGTTAACGTATACCCAACAACCTGCAAGCCTTTCTTTATAGTGTAATCAAACGCAGTTGTTACGATTTTTATTTCGTTCTTATTCCATGATAAGTCTTTATCTGAGAATATAGTTAAATCAGACTTATTAAAAGCCTCCATTATCTTACTATTCGTATAACCGTATTTTACAACAGACAATATCTCCATTGCCGTCTTGGCTTCATCTATCTTGTTTTCACGAACTGCCTTCATAATCAGTTCTTCTACAATCGCTTTTAACTGACGTCCATTTTTCAATGCACCAGCAAAAGTTTTTGGCATAGATGTCTTTAACTCCTCCATAGTTTTTACAAACCAGTCAAAATGGTCTGTGGCCCTTGGAGATTTATACATAAGATTATTCTTTATATCAGACTTCTTTTCTAATATCTTATCCAAGCCCTCTGTTGGCTTGTAACTTTTCCCTATTGCTTTAACTATAAGCTTGGCAGACTCTGAGAAATAAAGTCTATCCCCCGATGCCTTTAAATATTTATCAAGATAATCTTCAATCGTATCACTTACATCGCCCTTCAACTTTTGGTAAAACGTCAATTCTTCACTACGTTTTGGTGGGACATAATCCTTACTTTCCTTATTTTCATAATCTAATTTAGAATTGGCCTCTTCTACTTTTCCTGAAACTTTACCATCGTCATACTGTTTGAATACGTCATATATTTTTTTATTTTTAACAAGGGTATTTAATAAATCTACATAATCCCCTCTTCTAGAGGCGTCTCCTTTGAACAGCACCATTTTTGATGGATCAACACGCTCGTCATCAAAGCCATTTATTATCGGACTGACATCTGGTATCGTATCACCAGGGCCTAACCTTAAAACACTGCGAAACTCTTCTGACGTACTATACGCATCAATATACTGCGCTATTTTCTTTATTTTCTTTTGAAAACTGGGCGAAGAATTGTATTTTTTTGAGGATATTCCAGATAATAACTGGCTGTAAGTAAAATCTTTGTCTAAAATACCCCAATTTTGAAACTGAACTTCCAGTCTTGTTTTATACTTAGTTAAAAAATTCTTAAAATCATTATTAATAAAGTCTTCTGCAGTCGGATTTGCTATACTATTAGTGAAAATCTGACTGGGGGAATTACCAAAATATTCATCTAAAAACTTTACCGCATCTGGAGAATTTTTTTCCAGTTTTTCACGATCCGCAGACATGTTACGGAAAGCATTTTGAAATGCTACGAAAAACTTTTTCCACTCCCCATCTTCCATAAAAAACTCTGACGCACTATTTAATGGATCAGGCATCGCGTTTTCTGTCCATCTGCCATTAGTACCTTGATGCATTAATTTCTTTTTCCATGTCTTCATATTTCCACGGAAATCGTCAGATTTTACATATACGTCAAACTGCGCACGAACCTCTGGCGGCATATGATTGAATCGATACTGCATATAGTATTGCAACACAAAATCATCCATTTTCACTGCCATGTAAAACCTCTATTGCTATCTTGCTGATTATAATACTTTTTTGACAAATTTTCAATATTTTAGTCTTTGTCACAGCCTCACCCAACATGGGTTTTGTATCCTGTATATTTACAAGCCAATTCTGGTATAAAATTGTACCATGACTTTAAGTATACGAACCATATTCCTTAAGATGATACCTTACCTATTATCAATCGCTGGTGGTATCGTTTTGTTTAAGTTAACCGAAAATAATATTCACGACCCAAATTTATCCGATTTGATAAACAATATTGCCGCGTCATTGTTAGCAATTCCGTTGGTATTCTTACTGTATGATTATTCTAATTATCGAGTTTCTAGCCAATTGAATAAGACTATGACAAGTCATATTACCGACAAAACAAACATTATTCTCTTAAATGTCATTATAATTACAAGGCAAATCCTTGATATTAAGAAAAAGCTGACTTTTACCACGCTGAACCAAATGGGCAATATGTCTTTGACCAAAATAACAAACAAACTAAAAATTACAAAAAAACAACTGGATGACTTGCGAACTTATTGCAATGAACTGGATGATGTAGTAAACAGCAGCACAAAAAACAGCATACTAACACCCGACCAAATTCAAGTTATTACAGGTTTGATTAGAGACATGTCCTTGCTAATAAATGAACACAATTTTAGGCACAATAAAAGAATTGCCGCAAAATATATTGAAAATATAATTGGTAAAATAATAGATTGGCTTGATTCCGATGCTTTTGCTGCGATGCACTTTCAACAATTATTGGACGCGGCCGAACTTGGTGCAGAAACCAGCGAAAAATCATCTAAGGACTAAGAGATTTCAATATATTTTACTGTTGAAACAACGCATTCGCTGTGCTATGCTAGCCCCAGAAAACAAAGGGGATAATATGTATATACTTGCTTTGAACTGTGGTTCATCATCACTTAAATATCAAGTTTTTGATGCAGATTCTAAAAAAGCCGTTGTTGGTGGAAATGTTGAAAAAATCGGTTTGCCAGACTCTTTTATAACTCAAAAATACCCAGACGGGGCAAAGACTCGCAAAGAAACAGAAATGAAAAATCATAACGAGGCTTTAAACGTCGTTCTTTTCATGTTGAGAGAAGCTTCCATTGATATGAGTGATATAAAAGGTGTTGGTCATCGCGTTGTTATGGGGGGCGATAAATTTGCTTCTTCCGTTGAAATTACAGACGACGTTATGAAAACTATTGAAGAGTTGTCCCCACTGGCCCCATTGCATAATCCTTCAGCTTTGATGGGTATTGTCACAGCAAAGCAGTTGTTGCCAAATGCGACTCAGGTTGCCGTATTTGATACCGCTTTCCATCAGACTATGCCAGACTACGCATATCGTTATGCAGTTCCAAGTGCATGGTATACAGAACTTGGTGTGCGTAGATACGGCTTCCATGGAACATCTCACCTATATGTATCCAAACGTGCTGCAAAGTTATTGGGAAAGCCTGCTGACAAATGTAATTTGATCACATTACACATAGGTTCTGGCGCATCCGCAACTGCCATAAAAAATGGTGTGTCCGTTGATACGTCTTTAGGTATGACACCGTTATCTGGTCTGACAATGGGAACACGCCCAGGCGACGTTGATCCTGGTGTAATTTTGTATGTTATGGAACGCTTGCATTTAACCCCTGAACAGATGCAAAAACATTTAAATAAAGATTCTGGTTTGATAGGGTTGACAGAATGTTTTGTTGATCGTCGTGACGTAGAATCAAACCGCGATACAAACGATAAATGTCGTTTGGCCATCGATATGGAAGCACATAATGTAAAGAAGTATATTGGTGCATATATGGCAGAACTTGGGCATACGGACGCATTAGTTTTCACCGCTGGTGTTGGGGAAAACGACGATTATCTGCGTGAAAAGTTCTGCTCAGGCTTGGAAGAACTTGGCATTAAACTTGATAAGGAAAAGAACGCGGCAGCATTGGCCAGAAAAGGTGTTGACGAAGCTGAAATTTCTACACCTGACAGCCGCGTAAAAATCTTTATGATTGCAACTAATGAAGAATTAGTCATAGTAGAAGATACTTTGGCAATCATGAATGGCACTTATAATCCAAATCATTTGGAAATGGATTATTCTTTCGCTAAATAAAAGACACCGCCCGCATGGGCGGTTTTTTCTTATTATAAATTCTGCGTTACTTTAAAATATCCCCTGCTTTTATATACTCTGGGCTTCCCTTTTTTAAGGATTTTTGAGCACGCTTTGCATAATCACGCGCCTTGTCTGATCTGCCAATCATGTTATAGTATTCTGCACGTGCCCAATCTGCGCGCCCATCTTCATAGGCGCGCGCCAATACCCAATATGTTAGGGGCGCAGGTTGCGTTAACAAAGAACGTTTGCATAATTCTATAGCACGCGCCTTATCTTTTGGTTTGTTACGCTCTGTTAAAACAACTGCCAAAGCTGTTTCTATTTGAGGGGCTTTGTCTTTTACCAACTCTAAGCTCTTTTCATAAGCATCTACACTATCATCATAATGTCCCAATTGGTATTCTATGTCACCTAACAACTCATAAAAATACGGGTTTTCTGCATCTCTAGATATTAATGTTATCGTTCCAACGCGTGCCCCTTCTAAATCGCCATTTTGCATTCTGGCAATAGCACGCGCATACAATGCGGCATCAGACTTATCAGAATTTGGGTAAAGCGTTGAAACCTTATCAGCGTTATCTAAGTACCCTATCAACTTTGCACGAACCAGTTCATATTCTTCACGTTGCGTATCAGTTGGGGCATTTGTTGCTACATAATCAACATCCCTTTTATCAAGTTGTGCACGAACATTGCTTAATCGTTCCGCAGTCAAAGGGTGATTTATTCTGTTTGGATTAATCCTTGATTCAAACGCCCCCGTCATATTTTCCATCTGTCCAAAAACTTCTATAAAACCATTTGGATTCAACTTTGCCCGTTGCATTAACTTCAAGCCCATGTCATCTGCAATACGCTCTTCATCACGCGTAAATGCCAACATAGATTGCTGTGCTATACCACTAGACCCCGCCAAGACCCCCGCCCCCATAGACGGGTCCCCACCTAGCGCCATTAACCCGATACCCAATGCTTGTATCAACATTGTGCGGGTCATCTCGGCACTCATTCTATCAGCCATCTGAGCTGTATGCCCCCCAAGAGTATGACCAAGTTCGTGCGCCACAACTGCCTGTAATGCATCAGGAGATTTTATTTGTTTTAACAACCCAGTATAAACGTATACGTCTTCCCCCCCCATAACGAATGCATTAAAATCATTGTCATCAACTATATGAACCCGCAAACGACCATCTGGTATATCTGCCGCACTTGCAAGCGGCGCAATCAAATCAGTAATAACACTTTCGGTTTCCGTATCATTTATAAGAGATACCGCCCCAGCTGGTAGTACCAGAAATATAAACAGCAAAGATACAAATATTCTACGCACTGATACCAACCCCACGATCAAAAATAAACATTAAATCATTTGTCCAGGCATCTGGTTTTACCATATCACGCGCCGCATTTGAGGCCAATTTGAATAAATCCCGATGTCGTGCATAATCAACAAAATGATAATTTATCCAACCACTTTGTCTGGTTCCTAACAATTCCCCTGTACCGCGCATAATCAAATCTTGCTCAGCAATAACAAAACCATCATCCGTTTGTGTTAAGACGTCCAGACGTTTCAAACCCTCTTCACTAATATTATTTCCATAGACAAGAATACAATAAGACTGCAAGCTACCACGCCCAACGCGCCCACGCAACTGATGTAAAGCTGCCAAACCAAACCTCTCTGCATTCTCTATAACAATTATTGTTGCACGTGGAACATCTATACCAACCTCTATCACAGTTGTTGCAACAAGTATTTTCATATCAGACTTATCATCAGCAAATTCCGACATAACCTTGTCACGCTGCTTCTTTTCCATCTGACCGTGAACAAGCCCAATATGCGGAAATACTTTTTTCAAATCATCATATCTTGACTGAACCGCGGTTAAATCAGAAACCTCGGACTCTTCTACCAATGGACAAATCCAAAAAACTTTAGCCCCAGAATCTACTTGTAATTTTAACCTAGCAACCAGCTCAGGTATTCTGGCCATCGGCAATTTAGTTGTTTTTATCGGTAATCTGCCTGCGGGTTTTTCGTTTATTATCGACACATCCATATCACCATATATCGTCATCGAAAGAGTTCTGGGGATCGGTGTCGCAGATAACGCTAGAAAGTCTGGATTATCCCCCTTGGCCCGCAAAGCCTCGCGCTGAGATACACCAAAGCGGTGCTGTTCATCAACAATTACTAAGCCCAAATCTTTATATTCAACATCTTCTGAAAACAATGCATGTGTTCCAACTACTATCTTTGTACGACCGGAACGCAAAGACACTAATTTTTCACGACGCGATGCACCTTTATCTCGTCCAGTCAAAACATCACATACAAGCCCTATCTTATCACACAACGGTTTAATTTTCATATAGTGCTGTTGCGCCAATGTATCCGTCGGCGCAAGCAATGCTGTTTGTGCACCTGTTTCCGCCATTTTAATTGCCGCGGCCAATGCAACAATTGTTTTACCGCTGCCAACGTCACCTTGTACCAGTCGCATCATTGGTACGCTGCGTGCCATATCTGCAAAAATCTCGTTAACAGTGCGTTGTTGAGCACCAGTCATAGAAAACGGTAATTCCCCATAGAACTTATCCAAAAAGTCATACTTTTTAGGGCGCACATTCCGACGATTCCTGACATCAGACCGATTACGACGACTAATTACTATTGCAGACTGATGTGCCAAAAGTTCCCAATACGCCAATTTTACAACATATGGTGAATCTGCTGACAAATCTTCTGCACTCTCTGGATAGTGCACATGCTGTAACGCATCAAAAAATTCCAGTATATTTGATTCTGTTTCTCCAGAAAGTTTTTCTGGCAAGGCATTAAAAATCTGATCACGTACGTTCGCAAAAGTTTTCTGCGTCAACCCCTCCCCTGATGGATAAATTGCCTGAATAGATGGAATCTTTCCTGCATTCTGCATTTCCTCTATAAAATCAGGATGATTTATCGTTGGGCGCGCCCCCCGTTCTAGCTTTCCGCTAACCATTCGCCACTGCCCAATTGGCAACTTTTTTAACCAATAATCCAAAAAATTAACATTGAAAAATTGTATGGTAACCGTATTCCCCATTTTATCATTACAAATAATCTGAGACGGCCGTCTATGTCCACGGAATGTTCCACCTTGCTTATGAGACTTTACCAACAAAGGTATAGTTATTATGTCGCCCGGCAACGCCGTCGCGACATTTTCAGTTATACCACGTGCCCGAATGTAAGCAGGCGTATGTAACATAAAATCTAAAACGCGACGCCCACCAAGCACTTCTTCAAATCGTGCTGCCAAAACGGGCCCGACACCTTTGATAAACTGCAAGTCGGTATTCAAAAATTCAAATAATTCTTTCTTCATACACTATAAAAGTAGCCAAATCTGCCGAATTTATCAATAACAAAAACGTCGCCAAACTGGCGACGCTTTCCTATTCTAAAACCTGCTTTTGTAAATCAATCAGCTTTTTACAACCAGCGGATGCCATATCCATTAACGCACTTAATTGCTCTTTATCAAAAGGATGTTGTTCCCCTGTTGCTTGAACTTCTATAAACTTGCCCGAACCAGATATAACAAAATTAGAATCCAATTCGGCTACACAATCTTCCTCGTAATCCAAGTCTAAAACCAATTCACCGTCCCACAGCCCTGCTGAAATTGCGGCAACATAATCTTGTATTGGATTTTCTTTAATGCGCCCACGCGCCATTAACCAACGAATTGCCAGAACCAGCGCAACATAACCACCTGTAATAGACGCACACCGTGTGCCACCATCACCTTGTATAACGTCGCAATCAATTGTTATTGTGTGACGCCCCAACTTTTCCATATCAACTACACTACGAAACGCACGCCCTATTAAACGAGAAATCTCTGCACTACGATGATCTTTGATCATCGCTTCACGCCCCTTACGTGTACCATTCGCGCGTGGCAACATAGAATACTCAGCCGTTACCCAACCACCCGTTTTATTCTGCAAGCGCTTCCATAATGGTTGATTTAACTCAACCGTTGCGGTACACAGGACTTGCGTACCCCCAACTTTTATTAAACAGGAACCTTCTGCCCACTTATTAATACCCGTTTCCATAGAAACTGGGCGCATTTGATCACTTTTTCGCATAGAAGGTCTTACCATTTTATCGCCTTTATTAATATTATCAGAACACTACTATATAATAACGGGTCCAGATTGCAATTTTTTTTACATTTGATTTTTTACTTATATAATTGTACCCTGCTTGCTTGCAAAAGGATTTTTATGTCAGCAAAGACAAAACGTCTATTTAAAAAGATAATTAGTTATTCGGGTATATTTTTCTTTGCTCTGGCCGCAGTTATGCTGTGGTGGCAGCTGCGTGAGTATAGCTTTATCGACATAATTCATGCATTAATAGCTATTCCACCGATAAATTTACTTATGGCTTGCGTTGCATGTTTTGCCGGTTACTTAACCCTGTCTTTATATGATTTCTTGGCGTTGCGCTATGTTGGCGGTCATGTTTCTTGGTGGAAATGGATGCTGGCTGGAATGTTGGGCTTTGCCATAAGTAATAATGCGGGGCATGCCGTGGTTAGTGGTGGCGCCATTAGGTATAGACTTTACACCCGTTGGAGAATTAGCGGCGGAGATATAGTCAAAATGCTTACTTTTTCAGGCTTTACGTTCTTCTTAGGCTGTTCTGCTATATTGATTATAGGTTATTTCCTTGTGCCTTCTAGTCTGCTGGATAGGTCCGTTGGTGCCAGCGTAGGCATAAACTCTTTGTTTATAATATGCACAGCCGCGGTAATTGCGTACTTTGCTATGACGGTATTCTTTCAGAAAAAAAGCGTTAAAATAGGAACTTTAAAATTTCAGGTACCAACCACAAAAACCGCTTTGATCCAAACGCTGCTTGGCGCAGCGGATAGTGTGTTAGCGGGATTGGTTTTATATTGTTGCCTTTTACCTTTTGTGGAGATCCCATTTGGAACATATATCGGGCTGTTCGTAATAGCACAAACAACGGGTATATTTAGTCAGGTGCCGGGTGGCATCGGCGTGTTCGAAAGCATTTTTCTGTTGGCTTTACCAGATACAGTAGATAAAGCGGATATATTTGGTGCCCTGCTAGCATATAGAATAATTTATTATGTATTGCCGCTGATTGGTGCAGGCGGCTTGTTCTTTATATACGAAAACTGGTTAAGGACCCGTATGAAGCGTTGGTTGGCAGAAGCAAAAGAAAAAATTCCGCAAATTCCAGAAAAAATCAAAAATATCAAGAACATAAAAAATATAAAAAAGCACAAGAAATAAATACCTTGCTTGCTTGCCCCTGACATGTTATGCTAGATGTTAACGTATGAAATGGGGTTGATATAAGTGTTTATGTTATCACTGCTATTTTTAATTCGATACGCGCTGTTTATCATCGTTGCGCACTCTCTTGGCATGGGCTTGGACGCCCCACGGGGACGGATTATTGCCATTCCATACGAATACAACATAAAAGGATTACTAAATGTCAAAGAAGATTTATGTGGACGCAGTCCACCCAGAGGAAACACGGGTGGTGGTGGTAGATACCGCTACCAATCGTGTTTCTGATTTTGACGTAGAAACAACCACTAAGCCACAGATTAAAGGCAATATTTATCTGGCAAAGGTTATTCGCGTTGAACCTTCCTTGCAGGCGGCGTTTGTTGATTATGGGGCTGGGAAGAACGGATTCTTGCCGTTTTCTGAAATTCACCCTGATTATTATCAGGTAACCCCTGAGCAGAAAAAGAAGTTGTTAGAATTGGCCCACGCAAATATCGTGGACGATGATGATGACCCAGATGACGAAAACGACGAAGTCGCAGAATATGATGATCATAGCGCCGGTGAAGATAATAAAGAACTAGTTAAACGCTCGCACGAATTTAAAATTCAAGACGTTATAAAACCAAAACAAATATTATTGGTTCAGGGTGTAAAGGAAGAACGCGGGCAAAAAGGTGCCTCGATGACGACGTATTTGTCACTGGCGGGGCGATTTGCCGTGTTAATGCCTAATTCCCGAAAACGTAATAGCTATGGGATTTCTAAGAAGATTTCTGATAAAGAAGAACGTGCCAGATTAAGAGAAATTTTGCACAATCTAAAAATTCCAAAAGGCATGACCGTTGTATTACGTACCGCAGCATTTGGGGCAAGTGCGGCAGATATTGCGAATGATTACGATTACTTGGTAAATTTGTGGAATGAAATACGTAAGACTACATTAGAATCTGTTGCCCCTGTAACAATTCATACAGAAGATTCTTTATTGCGTCGTGTTGTTCGTGACTTCTTATCCGATAAAGATGACGTTCTTGTTATTCAAGGGGAAGAAGCTTTTGAAGCGGCAAAACAATACTTTCAGCAAATGTACGGCAAAGCACCACGAAAGCAGTTGGTACAATATAAAGACCCAGCTGTTCCATTGATGGTAAAGGCCGGAATAGAAAAACAATTAGAAGGCTTGCATGGTCCCTATGTTCAGTTACCGTCTGGTGGTTCTTTGGTTATAAATCAGACAGAAGCAATGGTAACCATCGACGTTAATTCTTCTAGAGCCATTAAAGAAAAAGATATTGAGCAAACTGCATTAAATACTAACTTAGAGGCAGCCGAAGAAATAGCATTGCAACTGCGCCTGCGTGACTTGGCCGGCATAATAGCGATTGATTTTATTGATATGGAAGAAGAAAAAAACAATCGTAAATTAGAAGCCAAAATGCGCGAAGTAATGAAGCGCGATCGTGCGCGTACCCAAGTTGCAAAAATCAATAACTTCGGTGTATTGATGTTATCTAGACAACGTCTGCGCAGCAGCTTTATGGAATCTTCCTATGTTCAATGTCCACATTGTATGGGGGCCGGTGTCGTGCCAAGCATTCAAACGGCGGCGATAATTTTGTTCCGTCACCTGCAAGAAAAACTATTGGCGAAGACTGCCCAGAAAATTATCATGACAGTTCCGACAGATATCGCTATCTATCTGCTGAACCACAAACGTGCGGAACTAGCAGCAATGGAAAGCGAATTTGAGACCGAGATTGTCATTGTGGGTGATGACAGCTTGATGAATATAGATCAATATTCAATCCAACGCGTTGCCCCAGAACAAAATAAGACAGAAGACTTGTTATCTGCATACGAGCCTTCGACGGACGCCAAAAAGAAAAACGCGCAACATGTAGAGGCAAAAAGAACAACCATGAACGCCCCACATCGTCGTCGTAAAAAGTCCCAATCTAAGAAAACAAGCTTGTGGCACAAATTGGTTGGTTAATAAAAATCCCGCGAAAGCGGGATTTTTTAACGAACTTTTTTATTTTTTCGTGCATCACTGCCCTTACGCAAGTTATGTAACTCTTTATATTTAGAATACAAAAACTGTGTTAGTTTTTTATTTGTCCCCTCTGCCTTTAGTACCGTCTCTTCCAATACAGCTAAGTTTCTTTCCTGTTCCTCTAATTTCTCAAGCAAAAACATATTCTGCAACAAAAGCTGTTTATTCTGTTCTGCCAAACTACGACTCTCCGCTTCTAGATTAGCAAGTTTTTCTTTAGCACTATTAACAAGATTTCTTAAAAACTTTATCTTTTCTTCCGATTTATTATCGCTCATCGTAAAATCCTACTTATTAATCATTATAACCATTTAACGTCTACGTAATGCTTTCTTTTCTGCAGCAATTTCTTGAAGCCTCTTTAATATTTTCTGCCTTTTAGCTTGAGCTTTGTTCAAACGCTCTGTCAATTCAGACATTCTCTTACTGTACATATCAAGCTGGTGTGCATAAGTCTTGTTCTCTCGTGAAAGCTCGTTATTCTCCTCACGAATACTATCAATATTCCAAGCTAAATAATTAGTTCTTGCTGTATATTCGTCTAGGTTCATTAATAAAATATTTATCGTCTCTTCTGTTTTTTCATCTTGCATGTTTTTAACCTTTTTGCCACTAAATAGTATGTTACAAAAAATAAATTGTCAACAATTAGATATATAATATCAAAATTCTCCTGATCTTAATCCGTCGCCTTGCAAAATTGCGCTGTGCGCAAACGGTGTACTGCCGTACACCTTTTTACGACGGTTCGAACGGCTTCCTTCGCCGGTTCTCATCCGACACGCCCAGTGTTATAAAAAATACCCGCAATAGCGGGTATCCCTTATAACTGGGGCGGATAACCGGAACACCTGCGCCAGCCAATTTTATTGCCTGGCTTCGTATTGTTCGCTTATCGCACCTGCCGGTGCTGCTCACCACTCGTTCGCGTTCGACTTCTCTTCGTTCGTCTCACTGACTCGTATGCGAACCTCCGGTTCGAACCCGACCCGACCAGAGTTATAAAAAATACCCGCAATAGCGGGTATCCCTTATAACTGGGGCGGATAACCGGATTCGAACCGGCGACACCTGGTACCACAAACCAGTGCTCTAACCAACTGAGCTACATCCGCCATACTCATAAAGCCCGACTATTTTAATCTATCTTTATCTTTTTGTCAAGGCGTTATGATTTACAAACTTAAAGCATTTACTGCTATGTCCGTTTATAATACCAATAGCTTGTAAATAAGAATATATTATCGTCGTCCCAACGTATTTCATACCACGATGTTGCAAATCTGCGGATATCTTATCCGATAAGTCCGAATGTGTGAACTTCATGCAGTCTTCATCGACCACCTTACCGTTACTAAATCCCCATATGTAACTATCAAAACTATCGAATTCCTGCTGAATTTCTTTAAATACAATGCTATTCCTTATGCTGGCTTGTATTTTTAACCTGTTTCTTATAATTCCAGTATCAGAAAGCAATCTAGAAATATCTTTTTCGTCATATTTTATAACTTTTTCTATGTCAAAATTATCGTAGGCATGTCTAAAAGAATCTCGTTTATTCAAAACACATTCCCATGACAACCCTGCCTGAAAACTCTCTAATATCAACAACTCGTATAATTCATGGTCATCGTGTTTAGGTATTCCCCATTCTTCGTCATGGTATTTAACATACATTTCATTCTTAAGATTTACCCACGAACATCTGGAACACATATCAAAGCCATAAATAAAATAACAAAAAGATATAAAAAATGGTGGAGCTGATCGGACTCGAACCGACGACCCCTTGCATGCCATGCAAGTGCTCTACCAACTGAGCTACAACCCCACTGCGGAGTTTTATTCTATATTTCTTCTTGCCAAATGTCAAATCAATTTGCTAATCTCTTTAGACATAAGGAGATTTATTATGGATTACCAAGCACTAAAAAACGAAGTTGAACAGAAAACCCAGCAAACGTTGGAAGTTTTAAAAGGTGAATATGCTGGTCTTCGTACAGGTCGGGCGTCCGTTCATTTACTAGACGGTGTTCGCGTTCCTGTTTATGGTTCTGATATGCCAATCAATCAAGTCGCAACCGTTGCAACACCAGACAATCAAACATTAACTGTTACCGTATGGGACATAAATAATGCTGGCATTGTTGAAAAGGCTATTCGTGATTCTGGTTTAGGTTTAAATCCTATGACAGCGGGTGGTGTAATTCGCTTAAACATGCCACCGTTGACTGAAGAACGCCGTAAAGAGCTGACCAAAGTTGCTGGAAAGTATGCAGAAGAAGCAAAAATTTCTATGAGAAATATTCGTCAGGATGCAATGGGTAAAATTAAACGTGCAGTTACAGACAAGGAAATTTCAGAAGACGACCAGCGCAAATTTGAAGATGATTTACAAAAAGTCTTTGAAAAACGTGCAACAGAAGTAGATGCTCTTGCGAAACAGAAAGAAGCAGATATTATGTCTGTATAAAATTTCGTTTCACTAATACAAATATTGGATTGGAAAATGTTCAAACTATTTAAAAAGAAAGAAGAAAAAGCTGTTGAAGCACCAAAAATTCCAAAACACATTGCTTTCATATGTGATGGTAACCGCCGTTGGGCAGAGGCACGTGGTTTGCCACCATTGGCGGGGCATAAAGCGGGTATAACGAATTTTGAAAACTTGGTAGATTGGTTTATTTCCAAGGGTGTTACAACTGTTACTTTCTTCTTATTCTCTACAGAGAACTGGAATCGTTCTGATGAAGAAGTCAATTTCTTGATGGATTTGTTCTATACAGAGCTAGATAAAAATATGAAACACGCTCTTGAAAAAAATCTTAGATACCGTGTTGTTGGTTCCAGAGATAGGCTGCCAAAAAAGCTAGCAAAAAAATGTGACGAACTAGAAAAAGCATCATCTGAAAACACTGGTGGGACAGTTGTCTTTGCGCTGAATTATGGTGGCCAAGACGAAATCGTTGCAGCGGTAAACGATGCTATCGCAGCTGGGCAACCAGTTGATAAAGCTACGTTTGAAACATTTTTGGATACTGGCGAACTGTTGCCTATAGACTTAATGGTTAGAACAAGTAACGAGTTTAGAATTTCTAATTTCTTACTGTGGAAACTTGCTTATGCTGAACTGTTATTTGTACCAGAACACTGGCCAGATTTAGTACGCAGCGAGAAATTATGGGAATACACTTTGGACGAGTATGCAAAACGCAACAGACGCTTTGGTGGCGGAAAGAAAGCAAATTATTCTGGTCGAAAAAAATAATTATAAACATAATTAAAGGTCAACAATAAATGTCAAATACTAAGCAGAGAATAATCGTTGGTTTTTTAATGGCTGCGGTAGTTGTTGCAGCGGCGGTTGGCGAATATTACGGTATACCAGCCGTAAGATATCTGAGTATGCTGGTTGCCATAGGGATGATTATAGAAATGCTGATATGCATAAAAAGCACACCGCGTGAAACAATCAAAAAAAACTGGTGGCAATTTTCTGCTTTCTTATTATGGCTGATTGTAATCTTTTTAGCCGCAAGTTATGTCGGTACAAGACCTTGGATAATGTTATTATTACTGTTAATAATCGCCTGTGCTGATATTGGTGCGTGGTTTTTTGGTAAATTAATTGGTGGCGATAAAATGTGGGAACGTCTGTCCGCACACAAGACTTGGGCTGGGCAGATTGCAGGTATAATTTGTGGGACTTTCGCCGCAATAATGTATGGATTGTTGGGAACAGATATGTTTATGCCGCAATTACTGTGGATTGGCATTAGCATATCTTTGCTGTCTCAATACGGTGATCTAACTGCCAGTTGGATAAAGCGTAAGATGGGCTTAAAAGATTTCGGCAGAATCTTACCAGGACATGGTGGTTTACTAGATAGGTTTGATGGCTGGATTTATGCTTTACCGCTGATATGGTTCGTAATGTTATAAAGCGTTGCCGTTAGTTAACATCTTAAAAATTAAAAGGAAGGGTATAAATGCAAATCGTTTTAGCTATTGTTGCATTATTAATTGTTCTTGGCATTGTTGTTTTTATTCATGAGCTGGGACACTTTCTTGCCGCCAGATGGGCAAAAGTTCGAGTAGATACCTTTTCTATAGGTTTTGGACCAGCAATCATAAAGTGGCACGATAAACACGGAACAGAATGGAAAATTGCATGCCTGCCGCTTGGTGGCTATGTTTCAATATATGGCCAAGAAGATATGTTCAACAGGAAAAAGTATGCAGAACTTCCAAAGGAAAAGAAAAAAGGTCATTATCTGTCTGCCCCGGCGTGGAAGCAATTTATTATTGTTGCCGCCGGTGTATTCATGAACTTTGTTTTAGCGTGGCTGATTTATTCTGGCATATTAATGTTTCAACCAAAGCAAGTGCAATTACCAGTAGTCGGTCAAGTTATTCAAGAAAGTGTTGCATTTAATGCTGGTGTAAAACCGGGCGACACAATTCTAAGAATAGATGACGCAAAAATTACCAATTGGGGCGAGCTGGTAATTGCAAAAGAACTGGCAGCTGGGCATGATGCAGACGTGCTTTTGCTGCGTAAAGATAAACTGGTACGTGTAGCATTATCACCTGCAGAAAGATGGGGCTTAGTTGCAGATGGTAGTAAGACAGAATTACGCAAAAAAGGCTTCTTTGATGGCTTGTATGCTGGTGCCAGGGAAACATACTATCAATCTAAAACCTTGTTGGTCGTGTTAAAACAAATTGTTACAGGTGAACGTTCAACAAAGCAGTTGGGGTCGTTTATAACAATTGCAGAAGTTTCTGGTCAAGCCCTGTCAATGGGAATCATTGCATTGTTGTCGATTATTGCATTGCTATCAGTTAATTTGGGTGTTATAAATCTTCTACCTTTGCCCGTGTTGGATGGTGGATATTTGTTGATATTAATAATTGAAGCCATAACAAGAAAAAAGCTAGAGGGCAAAGCTATGGAAATAGCAATTCTTGTCGGTTGGTTGTTCATAATCGGCTTGTTCGCGCTTACAATGTGGAACGATATCGCTAGAGTATTTGGATTAAATTAATATGAATAAAAAAAATTTACTGTTTACTGTCAGTCTAGTATTACTTGCCCCAGTTGCGAACGCTGCGACTGTTTCTAGAATTGATGTTAAGGGGAACCAACGAATGGATGCTGAATCCATCAGGATTTTGTCAGAAGTAAAAATTGGTGATAATGTAAGCTTAGATGACACAAATCAAATCGCAAAAAAATTACAAGAGACGGGCTACTTCTCAAAGGTAAATGTCAGTATGTCCGGAAACACCCTAAAAATAGATATTGCAGAGGCCCCAACGGTCAATATGGTGACAATAGAGGGTAATGATGAAATATCTACAGATGATTTAAAGAAAGAATTACGCTTAAAGTCACGTGAATCTTATGATGAATCCGTCATCGGTGCAGACGTACAAAGAATGCTAACTTTATATCAACGCAAGGGATTTTTTGGCACAAAAATAGAACCTCAAAAAATTCAACTGGACGATAATAGAGTAAATGTTGTTTATGAAATTGACGAGGGGCACCCTACCTATATAAAGAACATTGAGTTTGATGGAAATAAAGTTTTCAGCGATTCTACGCTGCGAGACCAGATTTTATCGCGCGAGCATGCGTGGTGGCGTTTTATGACACAATTTGATGTCTTCGACGAAGATAGAATCATGTACGATCAACAAATGTTGCGACAATTTTATATGCGCAACGGTTACGTTGATATACAAATAACAGATGCTAATGGGGTATTTTCTCCAGACCGTCAATACTACTCTGTTACGTTTACTGTTGACGAAGGGAAGAAATATAAATTTGGAAATATAACGATAGACAACCCTTTTCCAGACGTTCCAGACGAAGAACTATATGATGTAATAAAAACTAAAAATGGCGATGTTTATAATATAGATTTAGTAGACGAGACTATTTCTGCATTACGTGGTGCAGTGGCAGATCATGGTTATGCATTTATTACGGTCAACCCAGTACCGAAAAAAAACGATGATGCGCAAACCATTGATATGGAATTTCAAATAGAAAAAACTAATAGAATATATCTTAATAACATAAATATTCTGGGAAATGTACGTACATTTGATTCTGTAATAGAACAATTGATTCCTATGCGCTCTGGAGACCCGTTCTCGTTGCAAACTATTGAAGAAGGGCGTCAAAATTTGATGCGAACTCGCTATTTCAAAAACGTTCAAATGGTGCCAAACCGCATAGCGGACGCAAATATGATAAACTTGGACATCGAAGTCGAAGAACAACCAACGGGTGAACTATCTGGTGGCTTTGGTTGGTCTAACATAAATGGTTTTATGGTTGACGCGGGAATAACCGAAACAAACTTTATGGGACGTGGTCAGGTTGTTCAATTGCGTGGTTCTATTGCCCAATATCAAAAACAGGCATTGTTCAGCTTCACGGAACCTTATTTGTTTGGCAGACCTTTGTCAGGTGGCTTTGATGTTTCTTATACAATGTATGACTACTCGTCTTTGGGCGGATTTGGTTACGATAGAGACTCTTTAACTGTTGCAGGAAGACTGGGGTGGAAGCTAACCGACCACTGGTCTCAGAATGTTAGACTTTCAGCATCTTTTGACCAAAACTATGACTTGCAATCTTCGACTGGGTGGCGTGATGCTAACTTATATACATTAAGTACTTCTTTGCGTTATTATAATTTAGACACAAACTTTGAACAAAATACTCATACTGGTGTGGTTAGTAATCTTGGGGTGGCTTATACCGGATTTGGCGGAACGGAAACATATATGCGGTATAGCGCAGATATAACAGGAATGATAAAATTCTTTGACGACAGATGGCAATTGCGTTCATCATTGGATTTTGGTTTGTTACAACCGCTTGATGGAACTTATATTTCCAGAGTATACCGTTATTTCTTAGGTGGTGAAACGCTGCGCGGTTTTGATATCGCTGGCGTCGGTTCAAGAAACTGGTACTGGACAACGTATTCTCTTGGGGGACTATGGAAAGTCAATGGTTCAACACAACTAAACTTCCCTATCTTTATACCAGATGAATATCAGGTAAAAGGCTTTGTGTTCTTTGATTATGGTATTTTGGGAAAGCCACCAAAAGAAGAATATACCTATCTTGGACGTGCGAATTACATAGATAGCGATTTGCGTACATCTGTTGGTGTTGGTATTTACTGGAATACACCAATGGGACCGATGAACTTCAGTTGGGGGTGGCCGTTAAAGATGACAGAATATGATAGAGAACAAAGATTCCTGTTATCGTTCGAAACACAATTCTAAACAACAAAAAAGTCGATTGAAATAATCGACTTTTTTGTTTTATATCTTGACCAATGTGGCGAATTTTTCTTATAATTCAATAAATATAAGGGGGAAAGATATGAAGAAAGTTTTATTAGGAATATTCGTCGCACTTGTGTTGGCGGGCTGCGGTCAAATTTATGATCGTGAACCGGTTGGTGTTGGATATGACAATAATGAATTAAAGCTTAGCCCTTGTGCATGCATAATGGTATATCAGGCTTAATACACCAACGCTATCGGAGGGATGTAATTGGATTATCCTAGCAATTTTAATACTCCTGCTTTCCCAGCAGGACCAAGTATCGCCGTATCAAGATTTATGGCGATTGCTTCGTGCGTGTTATTTGTGCTGATAATCTTTGCATCAGGTTTATTGTTGTGGGCAGTAAAATCAAATAGAGTAGATCCGTTCATAGTATATGTTGATGATTTTACAGGTCAATGGTCGGTGATAGAACATTCTCACGAAAATGCTGAATTGGAATACCCTGCCCTATGGTCTGTACAGCAATCGGTAGTTGGCAATTTCTTAGAAAACTGGTTTTCTATTTCAGAAAACCCGCAAGAAAATGAAATTCTGTGGCAAACTTGCAAACGATCAGATGATTGCAGTATCGAGGCAGAACGTGCATACGATGACAAGACTTGTGCATTGTATTGTATCACGGGTGAAGAACTATTTTCCAAATTCATATATGACGTTGTACCAATTTATCAGTCACGGGTATCAAATGGTGAAACTTGGTTAATCGACAAAACAGAATTTCAAATTGAACCAGTTGGTAAAATAACCGATAATGGTGGAACGTGGCGAATTAATGGAGAAATACAATCTAGCATTTCTGGGAATATAGAAATTATAGCTTTCGTAAAAGTGGTAAGGAATATATCTCTTTACCCTAGAACATTGGGATATTACGTAGCAGATTTTAATGCATATAAGATAAATTGATGAAAAAATTGTTAGTTTTTTTTGTTAGTCTTATTTTGCTGGTTTTAACTGGCGTTGCCATCTATTTTGCTGGCGGTATATTTGATGCCGGTGTAAATCAAAGGGTTTATCCATTCTTTTTTCAGCCGAATAATCTGTCTTCTCAGCGACCAGGGGCTCCACAAACACCGGAATACATTGGAGAGTCAGAATTTAGGGATATGCTTGTACGAAAGTACATAACGGAATATTTTTTTGCTTCACCAGACGCAGAAGATATTGCAAAAAGAACGTCTTCAGAGGGTATATTGTCAAAGATGTCTTTGCCAGAAGTATTTGAAGAATGGTTAAATAATGAAGCTGTAACTATACAAAAGTTAGCAGAAGATAAATCTATGCGAACAGTTAAAGTGATAGATAAGATATTTCAACCTAATGGCAGCAAGTACTGGGTTGTAAATTATGAATTGAAAACATGGGAAAAACCAAATGATTTTAGCGTAGCACCAACCATAACACGTGGAACTTTATATATGGATATTTCCTACGAACCAGGCTTGCGGAAAAATGCAGATATAGAAGAAATTCATAACCATCTTGAAGAGGGTGGTGACCCTGCACGTGTATTTAACTTCAAAGTAAATCGTATTATTCAAGGATAAAGCATGCAGAAGTTTGTTACAATTTTTTCTGTTATTATATCAAGCTTTTTATGGTTAAGCAGTGAATCCATTGCGGCAACAGATGACTTTGATTTCAGTTCGTTTACGGTTACAGAAACGGGTGATGCTGATCTAACTACAAGTACAGTTTCTATAAATACCGGTGCACAACCTATAACAGTGAATAATTTTGATATTGCTGGTATTATGCTAGGCATGTCCTTCGACGATGTTGAAAACTTGTTTTTACGTGGCAAGGGGCTTTATTCACCACGCGAAAAAGATAGTGTTATTTATTCCATTCAAAAAGATTGGAAGTATAACCTTGATTATGAATGTCGCCAGCAAGGCATTTTTGCCCCAGCAGAATTAGATCAATGTATAAAATCTTTGGCCAAAAACCGTGGACTACTTTACGCGTCCGAATTACATCTAGTAAGAGAAAATACTGGCGAAACTATTGTGGTTTATTTTACAAGTAATGCTGATGATAACGTAGTTTGGCGTGTTTTATACAATAACGATGTTAATGAAATAGAAGGTGCTAACGAAAAATTTATCGACCAACAGGAAAAGAAGATTCTTACTTTTTGGCAAGGTGTCTTAGATAAATATGGTGCACCAAATTCTGGAACAGACAAATGGGTGTCTTCTAACAATTCCTATGACCCTATGATGACCGCATATTATGGTGCATTGGACCTGGTAGACATGGGGAGCTATTCTTCGGATATTGCATTAAACATACAAAAAGCACGCGAAAACTTCCCTGCTAAACCGTATGCTTTTTAATATTAAATTAATATCTGTTTTTTGACTTTACTTTATAAATGTATGCTTATAAAATGAGTGCCAAAATAAGGGGATTTTTATGCCACGCGTATCTGTTCTTACACCTATTTACAATACAAACCCAGCGCACTTGCGTGAGTGTATTGATTCTATATTAAATCAGACTTTCAAAGACTTTGAGTTCATTATCGTGAATGATAGCCCCGAAAATAAAGAGTTAGATAAGATTGTTTCTTCTTATAAAGATCCTAGAATCAAGTATTTTAAAAACAAAAAAAATATAGGTATATCCGCCACACGCAACAGATTGTTGAAATTGGCCAAAGGTGAATACTTGGCAATATTCGACCATGATGATATTTCTGTGCCAGAAAGACTTGCATTAGAGGTTGAATACTTAGACAATAATCCATATGTTGGTGTTGTGTCTGGCTGGGTGCAATGCTTTGGCACAAAAAATGATGTTTTAAAAAACCCAGAAAAAGATATTGATATAAAAGTCCACTTATTAAAAAACTGTTACGTCGCGCATACTGCCGCAATGATAAGGAAATCTGTCCTTACAAAAAATAACATCGAATATGAAGAATATTATACCCCGGCGGAAGATTATCGTTTGTGGGCGCGTTTAATGGATGTGACTCATTTTTATAATTTTCAAAAACCCTTGGTGTATTATCGCACTCATGAAAATATGACCACGATATCTCAAAACAGCAAAATGTATGATGCGTGGGAAAATATATCAACCGAATTGCATAACAAATACCCAGCTTATTATGATATTCTAAAAAGGTCTGACTTGAATAACGGTACGATTTTCAGATTGCGATTGTTTGGTATTATACCATTAATGAAAATAAAAAATAAAAGGATCTACCTTTTTGAATTTGTACCGGTTTTAAAACTAAAATGGAAATAATAAATGCCAAAAATAAGTATCATCATTCCAGTATATAATACAAGTAAATATCTAAGAGAATGTTTAGATTCTGTCTTAGCTCAAACATTTACTGATATTGAAATAATTTGTATAAACGACGGAAGTACAGATAATAGTTTAGACATATTACACGAGTACGAGAGGTTTGATCAGCGCATAAAAGTTATCGATATAGAAAATCAGGGCGTATGTGTCGCACGCAGTATAGGAATAGATAGCGCGAAAAGCGAATTAATTTTTCAATTAGATAGTGATGACATAATTGCCCCGACCGCTTTGGAAAAAATGTACTCACATTTTATGGCAGGTGATGGCGATATAATTACTTGTCGCGTCATGATGTTTGGTAAAAAACTTGGGGAACTAAAACTACAAAAACCAACTAAGTTAAATATGGCTAAAGATAACTGTCTGGTAAATGCTGCTTTACTAAGAAAATCGGATTTTTTAGAGTGTGGTGGCTATTCAGAAGATTATAAACTGGCTTTAGAAGACTATGATTTATGGTTAAATCTGTTATTTGAACATAATAAGAAAATTTATCGAATACCTGAAATATTATTTTATTACAGAATAAAAGATAAATCAGAATCTAGAAATTGGCAGCACCGTGATGAGCATATTAGATTAGTAAAAAATATGTACAGCAAACATCGGCATATAAAATGGTACTTGTACATAAATTTTGTTATTAAACAAATTCGTAAAGTTGCGCGGTTTTTCTTTAGAATACAAGATAACAAAGTAAAAATTCTGAAAATACCCGTTTTTAGATTGAAAAAATATGATTGCGTTATTTCAATTGGGGCAGCCTGCTTCGTGCCAGACGCATTAAAACATCTAAAGGTTCGTAAATTTAGCGGTCCGTTTGATTGGATGTATGGTTCCAGTGTAGAAACACGGTTAAAGTGCGTATACGACGAATTTAACAATTACTTTGACTACGAAGATTTTGAATATCTTGAAGTAAATAAGGATAACGGTAAAGCTATTTATAAAAATAAAAAAACTGGGATTGTTTATAATCACGATTTTGAACCAGGCGATTTTAATAAAACTTTCCCGCCTGTTGCGGAAAAATATAAACGTCGCACAAAACGTATGATTGACCACTTGCTTACAGATAACCGAGTGTTACTTGTTTTTGCAGAGTTCATGAATATCGGTAATGTTGATGAAATAATAAAAATAATAGATGATTTGAATTACAAATACCCAGCAGATATTGATTTCTTATATATTAATAACAATAAGAATATAAAGCTCGGAGATTTTACTGCACCACGTAGAATTTCAAAAAATGTAATTTATAGCGAATATTATTATTATAAATTTCCAGACGAAACTACTACCGCCAGAAAAATTACTGAGCAAATCGTAAAAAAGGTCATGAAAACTTCTATATAATTATGACTTCTTATAAAACTGGGATTTTTTCTGAGTTACTTGCATGTATCTATCTGCGATTACACGGTTTCCGTATACTAAAACGTCGCTTCGTTACAGGGCGGTATACGGGACGCGCAGAAATAGATATAATTGCTAAACGCGACAACCTTATACTCTTTATCGAAGTAAAGCACAGAAAAAATCTAATTACAGGTCTTGACGCAGTTACTAAAAAACAATCGATCCGACTAAGAAATGCGGCAGAAAGCTATCTGGCAAAAATAAAATGGAACGGTGATGCTAGATTTGACATAATTGTCATCACCCCACCATTAAAAATTAAATGGATTAAAGAAGCTTTCTAGCATACTTGCAAATATCCTTTTATTCATTTATAATCAAGTGTACTTTTTATATAAAAAGGAGAAACTATGAAAAAAGTAATGTTGGCTTTGTTTGCCGTTATGACGTTGGCTGCCTGCACAGGTTCTTATAAGCAAGGTAATTGTGAATATGATTTCTTGCTACATAAAGATATTTCTATTTCTAAAATCATTGGCAATGCAACAGGTGGTTGCTAAAAAAATATCCCGCGAAAGCGGGATTTTTTAATCAACGGCAACTATAAATATCTTTTTCTCATTCGCTCGCTTTATAACTGCCTCTTTATCGACAACAAAACATGTCTTTGTATTTACAATTATTCCACGCAACTTTGCCGCTGCAACAGAGTTAACTGTATCAACACCTATTGCTGGTATATCGATCCTCAAATCCTGTCCGGGTTTTGTCATCTTTGCAAATACACCGCTAATGCCTTTGTGCCCCTTGCGCATATCTATTACCCTGTCAAGCATCCTTGCTGTGCCTTCTGCTGCCTCTACCGCAATTACCTGACGATCTACAACAACAGATGCCCCAATGTCCGCCGCACCAATGGTATGAGAAACCTCTATCGCCCTATCTATATCTTTCTTATCTTTGGCGGTTGGTTTTACCTTTGTCTTTACCCCCGCCTTTTGAAAGGTTAGTTCTGGGGCTACGTCCTGTGCCGCAACTATCTCGAAACCACGTTTTTCTAAAGCTTTATTTAATGCAACTGCCATTGAATCATACCCCCGCTGATTTTTTAAAATGCTTAGCAACAGACCGATAGACCATAAGTCAGGCCGAACATCTGATAAGTTTGGATGACCTAGCGAACCTACAAATGTTAATTTTTTTATTCCACGACGACGCGCCTCGCGAACAGCGGGCCATGCGCCACCAATGCGCATAACCATATCTGGTTGTAAGCGCGGATCATAAAAGTTCTTTAAACCTATAACAAATACGCTCCAACCTGCTTTACGCAAAGCATCGCGTGTGAAAAACGGCAAATCTAGTGCACCGGCTATTACAGCTATTTTTTTATCTTTTTCTTTATTATTTTTCTTCATGCTTTAAATGGTACGCGTAAATCAAGCTGGAATCAAGTTACATTTTATGCTAAAATGAAGTAATTAAATAATACTTGGTGGTTAAAATATGAAAAAAATATTTTACTTAACTGTTCTGCCTGCTTTGTTAACTGCTCCGGCAATGGCGGAATATAGTGATGAACAGTTTCAGTCAGAAGTTTTAGAAGGCCTAGATTTAATTAGTGTACGTGAAAATATTGATATGCCTGCACCTGCAAAGGGTGAATTGGGGCTGGATGTTTATCAAACAACCGATGCAGGTTATAACCCAGATATTAAACTTTATATACCAACAACTATGTATGTCCGTGCTGGTGGGGGACTCAATCTTCCATTTGCAACAGATAAAGCAAAAGTCGGTGATAAAGAATTTAGTTCTTCGGGAAGCTGGACAACACAAATAGGACTGGGGTGGAATTTATCTTCTTATGTAAGAGCAGAAATAGATTTTCAAGAATCTACATTTAATTTCTCTGATCTAGAAGATGTGCAGGCGAATTACCAAACTGTTGGTGGAATGCTTTATTTCGATTTCGCACGAAGATATGTTCAAACAGGAGATATAACATATAGAAGAAAATTCGTTCCTTTTATGGGGCTTGGGGTTGCTGCCGGCGCGTACAAGTTTGATGGGGCAAATGGCGCAAATGGTTTTGTTATTGCAGCACCACGTGCAACATTGGGATTCAATGTGATGCTTACGGATCTAATAGGCATAGATATAATGTATCAATATCAAATGATGATAGGAAACGGCTTTGGTTGGAATGTAAATTCAAGTGGTGTAGATAATATAAGCAATATTCTGGCATCATTTCGTGTAAACTTTTAAAAAATTGTGGGGAATATAAGATATGAATTCAAAAATTTTACCTGTTTTATTAATGCTGCTGCCAATAACAGCAAATGCGGCTATTCCCTATCGGGCAGAACAAATTACTATGACAGAGGCAGGCGATGTAAATGGCGAAGATTCACAAGCTTTGGCTCGTCTGCAACGTTTCTACATAGGTGGGGCGTACAACTTTTCCTTGTGGAATGACGGTAATGATGGAAACTTTAGCATAACTGGCAAAGACACATCTTCTTTCGAAGCCATGATTGGTGTCCGTGCGTTTGACATATTCCGAGTAGAAGCGAATTATATCCGTACTTACGCCAAGTGGAACGCATTTGACCTGACTGGCGACACAGCTATGGTAAATGCCATATTTGATGCCCGTATAGATAACTTATACAGATTATTCTATAAACAGCGCCTGGTCCCATACGTAGGAATTGGGGCTGGTGTATCTTGGAATTCGGTATCTGACGTGTCCATAGAAGATAAAATATCACCAGTATTAAGTGCAATGGCAGGCTTGTCCGTTGAAATGGGTGAACATTTTGCCTTGGACTTTGGATATAGATACATGTATATGTTTTCACCTAAGTTTAATGTAATAGATGACTTCTCACCAATAGCTCACCAATTTCGCGTGGGTGCAAGGGTACATTTTTAAAAAATGAAAAAGTGTCCGTTTTTTGGCGTTTGTGGTGGTTGCAAATATGATTTTGCTTCACCGACTTATCATGAAGAAAAACTAAAAGAGTTAAAGAATTTACCTTTAACAGCTGCACCTATTTGGACAGATATAGGAACAAGACGTAGAGCAGATTTTGCATTTGCGGATGGAAATTTCGGTCTATATCAGCACAAATCTAAAAACATCGTTCCAGTACGGGATTGTCCATTACTACGTACAGAGATAAATAATATTTTACCACTGCTGGCTGCACTGCCATGGAGTGGTTCTGGGGCATGTCTTATAACTGTCTGTAATAATGGTATTGATATAGCAGTTACTTCACCAGTGCCATACTTTTCTAGCGAATTAAAAAAATCCGTAGAAAAAGTACAAGAAATTATAAGATTTACATGGAATGAACATACAGTTGTACAGCGAAAAAATCCTATAATATCGTTTGATGATAAAGATATAGAATACCCATCAGGTGCGTTTTTACAACCAACGGAACAAAGCGAAAAAACTTTGCGAGATATGGTCGTTAAAGCAGCAACAGGTGCAAAAAAAGTAGCAGATTTATTTTGTGGTCTTGGTAATTTTACATTTGTGCTTAATGCAGATGGTTTTGATATTAATGGGACAGGCGTTAAAAGAGATCTTTTTACCCACCCTTTAACCACAGGAATGCTTGAAAAGTACGATTGCGTTGTCATGGACCCACCACGCGCAGGTGCACTTTCACAATGCAAAGAACTTGTAAAAAGCACCGTTTCTAAAATAATCTATGTTTCTTGTAATCCCACAACGTGGCAACGCGATGCGAATGTACTAACCCATGCTGGTTATAAGCTATCAACGCTTATCCCCGTAGACCAATTTGTAGGCAGCGCCCACTGGGAACTATTCTCTGTTTTTGATAGATAAAAAAACGCCGGCGGTCGCCCGCCGGTGTTTCCGAATGCCCTGAAAGGAAGGAAAGGAGAAAAAGAAATGGGCATTCTAAACTTTTAAGTTGGGGTCCAAAGTCCAGAGGAGAGAGAATGTAGGAGGGAGTCTGAATCTCTGGGCCCCAAAGAGGTTTTCACCCCGTCGCCGGGGTTTCCCCCTTTGACGAATCGAAATGTAATACATTTTTATATATTTGTCAAGTAATATTGTCAAAAAAGTTTTTTAGTGCAAAAATTAGGACTCTAAACCATTTTTTAGGAAATCGTCCTTGTTGCCTGTGGTGGCCGGCTGGAATAAAATCAATATCAGACATATGTTCCAATATGTCCAGAACTTCGGTTAATCCGAATAGTAACCAGAGGAGAGAGAAAAAATGACTCACGAAGATGTCTGGCGGGCAATAGAACGCTTTGCTACAGAACACGGTATGTCTTGTTCTGGGTTGGCAAAATGTAGTGGTCTGGACCCAACTACTTTCAATAAAAGTAAACGTTGGTCCAAAGAAGGGCAACCGCGTTGGCCTTCAACTAATAGTATTTCTAAAATACTTTCATCCACGGGTGCAAGTATTCAGGACTTTACTAAATTTATTGACCCACAAAGTAAAGAACGTAATTAAATTGTAATTACTTTTGGATACTAAAAAAGGCCGCTTAGCTGCTTGCGGTCTTTTTTATTGGACAATTTTGCCTTATTTTATTATGCTTTAAAACAATATGTTAAGTGACTTTAAGATTTATTCAGCAGATGCTTTCTGGCGCCAAATATTATCGGAACTGGGCGCAACAGTTTCCGATAAAGAAGATTCTACGTTCTTAAATTTTGACGCGTTGAACATTCCCCTGCCCGCGCGCCCCATAACAATAAAAACAGAAATTCAAAAAGCAATAGACTCTAACATTCAACTTTTACACAAAATATTGGGTAAAAAAGTTCAATTGCCTTATGTACAGGCTCAGATAATCATACTACTTTATAAATCTGGCGGAATGTCGGCGGCAGATTTGCGTAATGCACTGGGATATTCTCCAAATGCGACCACTCATGCAGTTGACACTGCCATATATCAGTTAAGAAAAACTTTTGGGCGCGCTTTCATAAATAATGTTAATGGGATATATAAAATTGGCCAATTATAAACTTATTTCTTTTGACAAAATACCAAGCACTCAAAACTATGCGCTTAATATGGTTGCAAATGGAGAAGCAGCTGACCACACCGTCATTATGGCGGAAGCTCAGTCCGATGGTCGTGGCAGATACAAAAGGAAATGGGTGTCTCATCATGGGAACTTATATGTAAGTTTCATATTCTCTTCTGAAGAAAGAGATCATAGATTATCGTATATGGTTGCGGTGGCAATAGCAGAAACAATCATTTCTTTTGGCATTCCTGTCAGGATTAAATGGCCAAACGACATATTAATTGACGGTAAAAAAGTATCAGGGACTTTAACAGAGTATGCGGGGCCATTTGTGATTATCGGCATTGGTATAAATATAAAAACAAATCCGACAGTAACAGGTTATCAAACAACTAAGCTAGACAACTTTAAAAGCGTCGACAAATCAGATTTATTAAATAGATTGATGAAAAATTTAGATAAGTGGCGCAAAGCAGACTTCCCATTAGTACGCGCACGCTGGATGGATTTAGCAGTTGGCTTAAACAAAATTGTAAAATATCGTGGTGAAGATGTAGAGCTTATCGGTATCAACGAAAACGGTGCGCTAGTTTTACGTAATGGAACGAGATATATTCTTGCATATGGTGACGAAATAACAATGTAAAAAATAATATCTTGACTTTTATATAAAAATATGGTAGTATACTGTGTGTAAAAAAGAGAAAATATGTCCGCCGCCTGGGCGGTTTTTTTATTTTACCCCGCACATTTTGTGCGGTTTTTTTTGTAAAAAACACAAAGGGAACCAGAACTATGCATTTGACACTGATAAAAAGTAGCGATGAAAAAAAATCCATCGCTTATAAAATTGCTCGTGTTGTATATGCAGAAACCAACGCAAGGTCTTTGCGCGTTGTAGAAGCATTGACATCAATGATACACAACCTATCTATTTCATCTGGGAAAACGTTTCATCAAATCGTATCAGATAAAAGTTTATTTGAAGCACTGAACGAAAATTCTAAAAACAACAAACTAACCCGTGTTCAACCAGATAACAATGGATTTCAAATGTGCTTGCGCGTCGCAATGCGAATGTTAAACGGCTCCTTATCAGACTGTTGCTATGGCGCAATACGATTTCATCGTGAAGATACTTTACCAGAATGGGCTATGTCCAAAGGTTACATAGCAGATATAGACGGTTTGTTGTTTTACTTATAATAAATGGACTTCTTATGAATAAAATTATTAGTGGTGGATTCTTAGCTGGCCATAGAACATATATAATATCTGGCATTGGAATTCTATCAGCAATAGGTGCATACCTTGTCGGAGATGTAGATATTTTTACGATGTTGCAATCGATATTTACTCTTGGCGGAATATATTTTTTACGCAAATCTAGTGAAACAAAAGGAAAAACAAATGGAAAAAATTCCAGAAAAATTTCTTAACTCAGATGGAACTCTAAATACAAATGCTCTTTTAAAATCATATTCTGAATTAGAAAAGAAAATTGGGACAATGGTATCTATACCTGATGACAATGCAGATATGGAAACGCGTACAAAGTTCTATCGCGCAATAGGAGTACCATCAACAACTAGTGAATACCCAAAAAATGAATTCTTTGATGATGAAAAATTAAAAGAAAAATTTTTAGAAATTGGTTTGACTTCATCACAAGTAGAAAAAATTTATCAAGTTGCAGAAGAATTTTTAACACCTGTGTTATCAGATTTATTCAATATTCAAAATGAAACGAATGCAATAACAGAACTTAAAAATTTCTTTGGCGATGAAGATAAAATGCGCGATGCTTTACAAGCAATAAATGCATTCGGTGAAAAGTATTTACCACAAGAAGCTTTTAATTCACTATGCGCTACACCTCAGGGAATCCGTAGTGTTTACGCAATGATGCAATCAATGGACCCACATATTCAAACAGATGATGGGCAAACAAAAAATCTTAGCGAAACAGAACTGCGTCGCATGATGAAAGACCCAAAATATTGGAGAGATCAAGATCCAGAATATGTTCGTAAAATAGAAAATGGTTTTAAAAAGTTATATTCTTAAAGAAAAAATGCACTTTCTTCTTTACTATTTTTTTTGTTTCATATAAAATATAAGTAAGAACAAAAAAGTTTGTTCTATCCAAAAAAATGAAAGGAGAGAAGAATGGCATTCACATTCTTGAAACCAGCTGCAAAAAAAGTTGCTGCGAAACCAGCGGCAAAACCAGCAGCTAAAAAAGTAGCAGCAAAGAAACCAGCTGCAAAAAAAACAGTTGC
>DVNO01000007.1 GCA_018714345.1 Candidatus Enterousia avicola
TTATGCTGGGCGACACCCCACGTTACGAATTCTTTGAACAGGACTGCACAGATGAAGATATAGACGCACTAATAGAAAACAAATACGGGAAAAAGGCACTTGCATTACTGCAAATTGGTCAAAAAGATCGCGCAGAGCTATACTTGAAGTATATGATAACTTCGAAAGTAAGCGACAGAACACTGCACGCAATAAATTCGGTTGCAACGGCATATGGCCTGCCCCGCGTCTCCATACAGGCATCAAGTCTTATTCAAGACCGTGGGATCCTAGAAATTGACGATAACATCATTTATTCCGCCCAATACCCATTGCCAGACTGGGAACCTATGGGCGGTTGGTCAATAGATCGTGCTCTTTTACTTGCAATAACAAAACAGGAAAGTGGTTTTCGCACAAACGCTAAATCTGGTGCCGGTGCAAACGGATTAATGCAAATAATGCCCAGTACCGCAAAAAAAGTTGCAAAAGAAAATAAAGTAAACATTTCTGAAATAGATATGTCAAAGCCTGAACACAACATGTTTTTGGGGCAACAATATATTGTAGACCTGCTGGCTAACCCAAGCATAAACAATAACATTATAAAGATGCTGGCGGCGTATAATGCTGGTATGGGAACCGTTGTTGAATTTGAAAAGAATTTTGAAACTTACGATCCATTGTTATACATAGAAAGTTTTCCAACTTATGAAACAAGAAGTTATATCAAGCGTGTGATGTCTAATCTGTGGTTATATCGGGCACGTTTAGACCAACCTTTAACAACTATGAAAGCACTAGCCAATGGGGAATGGCCGCTTTATAACAGTGAAGACGAATATGTACAAAAGCAAATAGCAGATAGAATGTCCATATAATTTGCTTAAAACAAAGTGATATTTGGTCAAGCATGAAAACGAACCCTAGTTTTGAAATAGAAAACACTTGTGGCTTTGATTATATAGCAGGCATAGACGAGGCTGGGCGGGGTCCCTTGTGCGGTCCAGTTGTTGCGGCGGCAGTAATATTTCCAAACAGAAATATAGAAATCCCTGTGATAATTCGGGACTCTAAACAGATGACCCACAATATGAGAAAAATTGCCTTTGATTGGATAACCGCCAATACTATATGGGCAGTAGCCCAATGTACGCCATCTGAAATAGACGAGCTGAATATATTGCAGGCGTCTTTAACCGCCATGGAACGTGCCGTAAAAAAATTATCTTTAGCACCGCAGTTTTGTCTAATAGACGGGAACAAATTGCCGATACATTTAAATGGTCAAGCCATTGTAAAAGGTGACTCAAAATCCATATCAATTGCCGCAGCATCAATTTTAGCAAAAGAAACTCGCGATAACATAATGACCAAATTATCAAATCAATTTCCTATGTATGGTTGGGATAAAAATTCTGGTTATCCAACGGCAGATCATTTGCAAGCAATTGATAAATATGGTATAAACGAACATTATAGAAAAAGTTATAAACCGATAAAGGAAAGGATAAAAAAAGATGAAACTACGCACAATTGAAAATTTAGATTTACGCGGGAAATTCGTTTTATTAAGGGACGATTTCAACGTACAAATTGTTGATGGCAATATCACAGATTCTTTTAGAATAGAACAAAGCATGCCAACAATAAACGCACTAAAATCATCTGGGGCTCGTATTGCTATTTGTGCACACCTTGGGCGCCCAAAGGGCACAAGAAACATGGATTTTTCTTTGGCACCTGTTGCAGAATATATGAAAATACCATTGATTTCAGATTGTTTGGACAAAACGTTTATGGCGAATATGAAAGACGGTGATGTAGTATTATTGGAAAACGTAAGATTTTACCCAGGCGAAGAATCAAACGATCCAGATTTTGCTAAGAAACTATCCGATGGTTTTGACATTTTTGTAAACGATGCATTTGCCGTATCTCATCGTGCCCATGCTAGCACAGTCGGGGTTGCGGAAATTTTACCGTCATACGCAGGAAAATTACTTGCCTCAGAGATAGAGCACTTATCTGCCGTAATGGAGAATCCGAAGCGTCCGTTATTATCAATTGTTGCCGGCAGCAAGGTATCTACAAAAATAGGTGTATTGAAAGCACTAGCCAGACTTTCTGACAAGCTAATTATAGGTGGTGCATTAGGTACAACCTTCAATTACGCCATGGGTGGAAAGGTTGGGAACTCTTTATATGAAGCGGACCAAAAAGATACCGCACTAGAAATATTAGAATACGCAAAGAAAAATAATTGCGAAGTACTTTTACCATTAGATAAAGGTGTTGCCAAAGAGTTTACCCCTACTGCAACCCGCACGAATAAAGACTTTACAGAAATAGAAGATGACGACGTTATAATTGACGCTGGCGAAATGACAACAAAGCGTGACACAGACGCAATCAAAGAAGCAGCAACCGTAATATGGAATGGAACCGTTGGAATGGCGGAATGGCAACCGACCTGGTCATATGGCTCATTTGCAATTGCGCGCACTATCGCGGAACAAACCCGCGCTGGGAAATTAGAAAGCATTGTGGGCGGCGGCGATACAGTTGCGGCATTAACTGCGTGCGGTGTAAAAGATGACATAACCTACGTATCAACAGGCGGCGGGGCGTTTTTGGAATTTATCGAAGGAAGAACTTTGCCCGGAATTGCAATACTAGAAGACAAATAAAAAATTGCCCAATGGGCAATTTTTTATTCCAACGGACACGCGAATGTATAAACATAACTTCCTATAGAATCCGTATACACGGCATTTTTTGGTGCGAACATTATACAAGACCCATCTGGGGTCGATAACAAACAGCTTGTCGCGGTACCAGCAGAAACGTACCCCGTCGGACAAGCCGAATCGGTAATAACCATATTATCCTCAACAATTTCTACATATCCAACGGGGCAAGATGTTGTCGGGGCAGCTGAAAAAGCGTCCATTGAGCAAAATAATGCAACAATTAAAAATGCCTTTTTCATAAGGAATTCCTGCATAGTTTAATCCGAAAGACTTGAAAACATGGATGTTCTGAATGTAGTCAAATAAGAAGACAAGCCAGAAGTACAATCAGTAGAGCAATAATGTCCACAATTTCCACCTGCATTTCCATAATAAACCCACCTAGAAACAGCTGGGCTTACCATTTTACACCAACAATACACATTTTCTGAAGCAGTGCTGCTTCTAGATAATGTATCAGCGACATCGCCCTGTTTACTTCCACTTTGTGAAGAACAAACGCTTACACCTTTAACATCAACGCTTGTTCCGCTAACCGTACAAGTAGAACTCCAATCTATTTGTCCCATAAAATTCCCTGAACCACATGTCGCAGAAGAAGACAACTT
>DVNO01000008.1 GCA_018714345.1 Candidatus Enterousia avicola
GTCACCAATAGTTTGTTTGGGTGGAATGCGCGCATATGCCGTGGCTTCACGACATAAAGATGGACGTATGATGGCTAAATTGCAGCGCTTGTTCGGCTTAAAATCTATCTATGGCAGTACTTCAGAAGGTGGTATTTCAGTATTGCGTGAGGGGGTCAGGGTTTTGCGTCGTGGCGATCATTCTATGTGTTTGTCACCAGATGGACCAGGGGGACCATCTTTACGTGTTCAGGAAGGGGCCTTGTATTTTGCAAAAATGACGGGTGCGCCAATTATACCTGTATGTTATTCTTGTTCTCATTCTTGGTTTCAAAATAGATGGGATAGGTATTTAGTCGCATTACCTTTTTCTAAAATAACTTGTAAACTAGCAGATCCTGTATTTGTAGATTCTAAAATTAGTCAAGAGGATTTCGAAAAACTTCGTAAACGTATAGAAGATATTATGGTAAAACAAGTTCGTGAAATGGATGGAGAATTTAATCTGTTTAAGGTTGAACAAGACTTAACTTCTTCTGAATTTAAGCAAAAGCTTAGGGAAGAACGAGAAGCTAAAAAACGTGCTAAAAAAATAAAATAAGGTAAATCATGAGAACTCCGTGGTGGTTTTTGCATAAAACTCCGTTGGCATTTTTATTAGTGCCTTTTTCGTGGGTGTATTATTTATTTTCTCGTTTGGTTTTTAGCCTTCGTAAAATAGGTGCTTATAAGTCTCGTAGAAAAATCATTTGTATTGGTAATATTATGGCAGGTGGGGTAGGTAAAACACCTATTGTTCGTGCTATTGCTGAAGCTTTAGATGCACCAGTTGTTATGCGAGGATATAAAAAAAGTGCAAAAACAGGAAATGTTGGGGACGAGGCTTTGATGCTTTCAAAATCTGGTTTGCAGGTTCATGTTGGTGATAGAAAAAGTAATATAATATTGCTAAATAAGCAAAATAAAGATGATACACCGATAGTCATGGATGACGGGTTTCAAAACCCTGGTATAAAAAAAGATATTTCAATTTTAGTATTTGATCAGTCATTAGGGTTTGGTAATGGTTTCCTGTTGCCGGCGGGTCCATTAAGAGAACCTCGTAAAGCTATAAAAAGGGCTGATGCAGTTATTGTTATAAAAAAAGAAAATAAAAAGAAAAATTTTAAATTACCTGATGATACACCTGTTTTTTATGCATCAGTAAAAACTATATCTCCGTATTCAGAAAGTGATAAGTTGTATGCTTTTGCTGGAATAGGTTATCCAAAAAAATTTTTTAGATCTTTAAATAACTTGGTTGGTAAAAAAGCTTTTCCTGATCATTATCAATATACAGATAAAGATTTAGAAAATTTAATTGATGCGGCAAATAAAAAAAATGCAAAATTGATAACGACAGAAAAAGACTGGGTTCGTTTACCTGTTCAGGTAAGAGATGAAATAAAATACGCCGGATTAAACTTAACTATTGATGATAACTTTTGGGTGTGGTTAGAGGAGAAACTTAAATGCCAACTTTAAAAAAACAAGTAAAAATCAAAGGTAAAGGGATACATTCTGGTTTGCCAGTTAATATGGTTATAAAACCATCAAAAAAGCACGGCATTTTCTTTCGTCGTGTTGATTTGAAAGACAGTCCTTTATTGGCGGCATTATATAGTAATGTCGGTGAAACCAAGATGCGCAATACTACGATTGGTGACATAAATTTTGCACATGTGCAAACTGTTGAACATCTAATGGCAGCTTTATTTATGGCTGGAATAGATAGTGCAATAATAGAAATTGATGGAAAAGAGACTCCTATTTTGGATGGTAGTGCATCACAATTTTATGATGCTTTCGTTAAAGCTGGAATAACATCTGGCAAGATAAAAAAGATTGTTGTGCGTAAGCCTATAATTGCAACAGCTTCGGAATTAAGAAAAAATTTAGGAATTTTTACTAGATTAAAATGGTGGTTAATAAATACCTTAGCCGGGCGCAAAAGTAATGGATATGTAAAACTTGAACCGAATGATAAAAATGCTTTAGAAATAACAGCTACGTTGATTTATCCAGAAAAGATAATAGGAAGTCAGACATATACCTATGTATTTAGCAATAATAAAAAGTCTGTTTCAGATTTTGTGAATAATATTGCGCGGGCTCGTACGTTTGGAAAGTATTCGGAATGGGAATATCTGAAAAAGCGTGGCATGGGACGCGGTGCGGATGAAACTAACGTAATTGCTCTAAATGATAAAGGGGATGGAACTTTAAATGAGACTATTTGGCCAGACGAATTTGTTCGCCATAAAATAATTGATGCGATTGGTGATATGTATACTAGTGGTGGATTTGTCATAGGTAAGCTTGAATCTTTTAAAGGAAGCCATGCTTTGAATAATTTAGTGCTTAAAAAGTTATTTAGTGATAAAGACAATTATGATATAATTTAAGCATTAGAATGTAAAAAGAAGGATAAAATGAAAAAGTTATTTGGATTTTGTAGTTTGTTTCTTGCATTAGCCGCATGCAGTGGAATGATAAAACCAGAAAATGGTAGTCAGTATTTGACTCAGTTAGAGGCAGAACCAATTGGATGCACATTTTTGTATAAAATAGAATCAGAAGTTTCTGTTTACGATGCAGATGATGCTCGTGTCTATTTGGAAAATAGAATTGCAGATCAGGCGCGTGGTGGAAATGCTTATTGGATAACAAGTCAGCGTACTAGACCAAACGAGTGGGTAATATTTGGACCAGAACGTTCCTTTATATTAGTCGCAAACGTTTATGATTGTCCGTATCCTAATAAAGCTAGAACTGCAAAAAATGATGCAGCAGCTGTTGCACAGACACCTATAGTTATAGAAGAACAGGTAACCTGCGAATCTAGTATGTATGGTGGGCAGACAGGTTGCTAGTACATTGCAATTTTATTTATTCCCGTTACCGTGAAAAGTAACGGGTTTCTTTTTGTAATCTGTGTTGCTAAATATATTTTATTTATGTTATAATTACTTAGAATAGTAGAGAGAGAAATTGCCTAGTCAAGTTATAACAATTGATAGAAAAAAATATGCTGTTGGTTTGTTTTGGCAACCAACGGGTGCCGGTTATGTTGCGCGTACTTATGCAAAAACGCTGGCACGTAGTGTGGATAAGAAGTTAAATTTATATACAGAATACCGTGCGATGGTCGGGCTTGGGTCGAAAAAGTTCGGTCATAAAAGTGGTATGTATAGTGCAGCGGCGGCTGTTACCGAGTCTTTGGGTGAATTCACATCTTTTCTGGCTGTATTTGAAATAGACAAGTTGTTTTATTTAGTTGCCGTTCGAAATGGTGTAATTTTAGAGGATAAACTTTTCGATAAAGAAGAGGATGCCAGGGCAGAGTATTTTAAATTATCGGAAATACCTGATTGGGGGGCATTATTTGCACCTGGTGCCTGGGGTATGCCGAGGGCGGTTGAACGTAGTTTATCAGATTTGGTAATGCGCGGACCAAAGGCAATGCTTCATCCGATTAGCAGAACGAAAGCTGGTATTGCATCTGCTGTTATGATGCTGTTTTTTGCTGTTTGTATAGGTTGGTTTTTTAGAGAACCGTTGGAACAAATGGTTGAACCGCAACCAGAGTTGTCTCAGGTTACGCCAGAAATTGCAGCAGAATATCAAAGGCAGTTGGATGAAAAAAACAAAGAATTAGATGCCGAATTTGAAATAGAAAGGGAACCGCAGCCAGAACCTATTCGTATGCCTTATGATTATCTGCCTGAGCCAGAAAAAAGGGCGGAGATATGTTTTAAGGCAATTGCATTTTTAATGCAACCAATAAGTGGTTGGAGTCAGGTTTCAGCCGAATGTGGCGAGAATTATGCCAGTGCTGTTTTTAATAGGGATTTTGGTACACTTGGTGATTTTTATACGATTGCAACTGGTTTAATGCCAGGGGCTTTTGTTCAGCGTGAATCTGATGATTCTTTGTATGTTAGGGTAAAGTTACCAGATGCACCGATAAAAGCGTCTTTGGATGAAAGGGATATTGAAACGGTTACAAGAGATGTTTTAACTCAGTTTCAGTATAGCAATATGTCAGCAGATGTGAATATGGTTGTTGATACTTTGACCAACGGTGTTGAAACAGTTAATTTGGACGTTGTGGAAATAGCTGTACAATCAAAACTGGAACCTGTTCAGTTTATGAAAATATTTGAAGAATTTGGCGGGGTGTATATGACGCGTTGCGCGTGGGATGCATCAACACGTATTTGGAACTATGAGGTGATAATCTATGCTAAATAAAAATACTTTTTTATCTGTATGTTTATTTTCAATGTTGTTGTGTCTCCCTGTGCAGGCTTATGCAGAAGAAGAACAGGTTGTTGATGACGTTGTTGTAGAAGAGACCATAACAGAAGATATGGATACTGTTTCTGCTGATGCTGTTGCAGCTTATGATCCGTCAGGTTCATTGTTCCAGCAAATTGTAGATTTAGAGCAAGAAAAAGTCTTGATGGAACTGGAAAAAGAGCGTGCTCAGTTGAACCTAGAATTAGATAAGCTTGCTGCTGAAAAAATAAAATTACATATGGAAATAGATGAGTTATCAGGTCGTGCAGAACAACAGCAGCAAGAATTAGAAAATGCGCAAGCTAAGCTAGAAGCAGAAGCCGCAAAGTTAGAACGTGAAAAAGAACAATTGCAGGCGCAAACAGAAGAAATGCAATCCAGGGCGGCAAGTGTTCAAACTTCATCTAGTTCTTCGGAAAGTACAGACCAATCAGCAATAAATTTTGACGATCAATATAGATTATTGAATGTAGTTGGTTTGGGCTCTCAGTTACAGGCAAAAATAGAAAATTTAACTACAGGTCAGACCAAGACTATATCAGTCGGAAAGGATGTAGATGGTTATGTTGTTCAATCTATATCGCTTGATGAGGGTGTCGTTTTTTCTAATGGTAAAGACGTGCAGACTTTAAATATAACAAAATCTAGATAGAGTTTATTTCATGAACGATGCTGAAAATGACATTTTGAATAATGTACCTGTTACTAGCAAACCGTCTGTTCCGACGGGGTTGGAAAATGCGGATAATAAAGATATTGTTGATTATCTGTTTTCTAATGGAAATCGTTTATTGACTGCAACGGGCGCTGAACAAGAATTACCAAAAGATACGCAAAGTTTAATAGCTTATTTTTCTGGTGGTGAAATCATTATTTCTAGAACTCATCGTTATGACGGGCGTGTTTTAGCTTTCTTAGATTTGTTGAAAAAGCGTGCCAGACCTATGCGCATACCTTTCTATTCTGATTTAGGTTTGGTTTCAAGTATTTATAAAGCATATGAAAGTCGACTGGGTGGGGTTACAAAATCTCGTCAAGATTATGACAATCAAATGCAAAAAGATTTTGTAGATATAATTGCAAAAGCTGCAGCTCAGAAAGTTTCTGATATTCACATAGAAGTTGCAGATCAGACGACTATTTATTTTCGTATAGATGGCAGTATGCAACCTGTTTTAGAGTACAATTCTGGTTGGGGTGAATCTTTTGTTCGTGCTGCGTTTGCTTCATCTGATATGTCGAATGCTAACTATGCGCAGAATGAATATCAGTCTGCGCAAAAAGATGGTCGTACACCCTTGCGCGGTACCAAGGACTTATATTTACCAAGGGGTATTTTAAGCATTCGTATGCAATTTAATCCAATTGCTTTTGGTAGTCGCTATGTTGTTATGCGTTTATTGTACGATAACCCGTCAGAAGGCATAAAGACAGAGCAAGAGTTTGGTGAGTATGAACAAAAATTATTGATGAGATTGCGTTCTTTTCCAACAGGGTTAGTTATAGTTGCAGGACCAACTAGTTCTGGTAAATCAACGACGCTGGTTAGAAATATGTCATTGATGTTAAAAGAGCATCATTACGAGATAAATCTTATAACTGTGGAAGATCCAGTAGAACAAAAAATATTTGGTGCTCATCAGATGCCAGTTGTAAATACTTCTAATGAAGAACAGCGAGAAGAAAAATATACAGAAGCATTAGCGTCCGCATTGCGAAGCGACCCTGATACATTAATGGTTGGTGAAATACGTACATTAGCGGCGGCACAGTTAACTGTTCGTGGTGCTTTGTCAGGGCATAACGTTTGGACTACGTTACACGCTAACTCTGCTATGTCCGCTCTTACGCGCTTATTGGATTTAGGTATAGAAGCTTTTAAATTGAAAGAAGAAACATTGATGCGCGGTTTGATATCAATGCGATTGTTTAAGAAGTTGTGTCCGCACTGTAAGGAAAGATTGATAGACCATCCAGAAGCACCAGAATATAACAGAGTTTTAGAAGCTTTTGGTGAACTTGGTTTACGTCAAGTTTATATTCGTGGCGCAGGTTGTGATGCGTGCAATGGTACTGGGACTTTTGGGCGTATCAAAGCCGGTGAAATAATAATTACAAATAGTGAATTCTTGCGTATGGCATTGGCTGGAAATACAGATGGTGCTTATAAGTACTGGTTGGAAGAAATGGATGGAAGAACATTGAAAGAGGCGGCGACTTCTTTGATGTTAGAAGGAATAATTGGCGTTGATGAATTAGAAAGATGGGTTGGGTTGCTTGATAGATCAGGGGTGTATTAATATGACGAGCAAACTAGATCTGTGGTATGCAAAACTTGTTTTCAGATTGAATACAGAAAAGCGTATGGCTACGGCTCGTAAGCTTGCGTCTTTGTTGCGAAATGATTTTACGTTAATGGATGCGCTGGGTCGCTTGGAAATGATAGAATCCCATGGTGGTACAAAACCTAATGAACCTTTCGCAATCGTCATGCGGGTTTGGCAGAAAAATTTAGAACGTGGTATGAGCTTTTCTGATGCAACACGTGGTTGGGTGCCTCCAGAAGAAACTTTGCTTGTAACATCTGGAAATTTATCGGATCTGGTTGTGGCTCTTGAAAATGTAAGTAGGGTTGTTGATGGTACTCAGCGTATAAAGCGCGCAATGCTTAGTGCTGTTGCTTATCCTTTATTCTTGTTGTTATTGACTTTTGGTATAATAATTCTAGTTGGTATTTATCTTGTACCACCGTTGGCAGAAATAGCTGGTGACAATATGGTTTGGAGCGGTATGGCTGCTTCTTTAATTTGGTTGTCGGACTTTTCTCTTAAATATTGGCTTGTTTTTCTTATCGGTTTTGTTGCGATAGTCAGTATCATATGGCTTAGTTTGCCAAACTGGTCTGGTCGACTAAGAGTTTGGTTTGATAAATTACCACCATGGAATGTGTATAAAATTCAGATGTCTGTTGGTTGGCTGATGAGTTTGTCTTCTATGGTTGCCGCAGGAATAACTATACCAGATGCTATGAGAATGCTGGCAGATACTTCAAATAAATATTTACGTGGTATTTTAGAAGATACCTTACATTATATCGCAAATGGTGACAATCTTGGTAATGCGTTACAAAATACAGGCAGGGATTTTCCAAACAGGGAAATAATTGGAGATTTGGCTATTTATGCGGATATGAATAGCTTTGATCAGAATTTGTCACGTGTGGCAAATGATTATTTAGAGGAATCTGTTCGGAAAATGGAATCTATATCCAACCTGATGAATAGCCTTGGTATATTAATTGTTTCCGGAATTATTGCATGGGTTGTCTTGGGTACATTCCAAATGCAAGATCAAATAACAAATGTACTGACATAAAAAAAAGCACCAAGTGGTGCTTTTTTTATACCATGAATGGTAGGTTTTCTAGTGTACCTTCTGCGACACGCACGTTCACATCTATTAACATGAAAATAGTGTCTGATTTATGTGATATATTAGGGTTGAATATATCTGTTGATAATAAGTGGCTTGTGTTTACGGTTAACTTAGTAATTAAATGGTCATCGTCTAATAAAGTATAAATTGGGCCTATATCACGCGGTGTGTTATCGCCTATTTCATGTTCGTTTTGTGGACAACGTAACCCGTCCAGTATTGTTTTTACCCGATTGTCTATATCACTGTGAGGTAAACCTACTATTTCTGGATGCATCATTTGTATGTCTAGTTCGGCCAATAATTTTAGATTAGGGGTTATTATTGGATTCCAATCTATGCCACCGACATGACGCGTTGTTATCGGACTTTTCGTTGCGTTTGGCATCATGTATTTTGTCATATTGTCCCATGGTTGATGTTCCAGCAATTTTTTCAATTGAGGATGAAATTGCATACGTATGTCTGATATATGTTGGGAACGCTTTTTTGGGTTAACTAGTATGTCTCCAAAATACAATAATTTAAATTTCATCGTACTTCCTTGTATAATTTTTTTATTGTTTTTTCGGTATTTTTACGTTTTCTTTTACGTACAAAAAAATCCCCTTTTCTCTTGATAATTATACCATAAATTGCTATGTTTTACATAGAAAAAAGAAAGGAATATAAATGGCTGTTACAAATGAATATACCGGTGATTCAATTAAAGTTTTAAAGGGGCTTGAAGCAGTTAAAAAACGCCCTGGAATGTATATTGGTGATGTGGGTGAGGGTGGCTCCGGTTTACACCATATGATTTATGAAGTTGTGAACAATTCTATCGACGAAGCTATGGCTGGTTATGCTGATACGGTATATGTGTCTCTTAATGCAGATGGTAGTGCAACAATTCGTGATAATGGACGTGGTATGCCGTTTGATATAAATCACGAAACAGGGCGTAGTGCCTTGGAATTGATTATGTGCGAGCTTCATGCCGGTGGTAAATTTGATAATGAAAATAATGGCGCCTATAAGGTGTCTGGTGGTCTGCATGGTGTTGGTGTTTCTGTTGTAAATGCTTTATCTACTTGGTTAGAAGTAAGGGTATGGCGTGGCGATAAAGAAGCGCATATGGTATTTGCAGACGGTGTTCCGACTTGTGATTTAACTATTACAGAAAATAAAACACATCATGAACATGGGACAGAAGTTACTTTCTTACCATCACCAGAAACTTTTACTGGTACGGAATTTAATTTCGATACATTAGAGACATGGCTGCGCGAGCAATCTTATCTGAATGCGAATGTTCGTATTATTTTGGAAGATTTGCGTGGGCCAGAAAAGAAAACGCGTGAATTTCATTCTGTTGATGGGTTAAAGGGGTTTGCAACTTATTTGGATAAGTCAAAAGAGTTGTTAAATCGTGAACCAATTCAGATGATAAAGCAGATAGATGATACTTATATTGAGATTGTATTGCAGTGGACAACTGCGTATACAGAAACATCTTTGTGTTTTACAAACAATATTCCTAACCGCGACGGTGGAACTCATTTAGCTGGTTTTCGTGCTGGGTTGACACGTGCGATTAATAAATATATAGGTGAAAAAGTAACTAAAAAAGATATTTCTTTGTCTGGTGAAGATTTTCGAGAGGGTTTGACAAGTATTGTTAGTGTAAAAATTCCAGATCCAAAATTTGGGTCTCAGACAAAAGATAAGTTAGTGTCTAGTGAAGTTAGGCCGTTAGTAGAAAATACAGTTTACGATTTATTATATGAATATCTGGATGAAAATCCGGCTGTTGCAAAATTAATTGTTGATAAAATTATAGAAGCGGCTACTGCACGTGAGGCGGCAAGAAAAGCACGTGAATTATCGCGTAAAAAAACAGGACCAGAACTGGGTGGTTTGCCTGGAAAGTTAGCAAATTGTAGTGAACGTGATCCTGCAAAATGTGAATTGTTTATTGTTGAGGGTGATTCTGCTGGTGGTACAGCAAAGCAGGGTCGTGACCGTAAAACACAAGCTATATTGCCGTTACGCGGAAAAATTTTAAATGTTGAACGTGTACGTTTTGATAAAATGTTGGGCTCGGATACCATAGGTGCACTTATTACAACTATGGGGGCTGGTATTGGTAAAGATGACTTTGATATAGAAAAAATGCGTTATCATAAAGTTATCATAATGACCGATGCTGATGTCGATGGTCAACATATTCAAACATTGTTGATGACTTTCTTTTATCGCTATATGCCACAAGCGATTGAACGTGGTTACATCTATGTTGCAAAACCACCTCTATATGGGGTAACGCGTGGAAAACAGCAGTTGTATTTGCAGAATGAACGCGAAATGGATGATTACTTAATGGATCAATTGGCAACAGATGGTGTTATAGAAATTGCATCTGGTACACAGATTTCTGGTGCTGATTTAAAGCGTTTGTTGACGTTGGTTTTAAATATGAAAAACACATTACAGCCATTAAATCATATAATGCCGTTGCGTTTTGTTGAAGCTTTGGCTTTAAATGGTGTATTCGATAGCGAGAATGCAGATAACTTCAAAAAAGCAGAGCAGATGTTGGATGCGGAAGAATTAGAGTTTGAACGTGGCTGGCATGTTTCTGCGGATGATACAGGTATAACAATAACTCGTACGTTACGTAGTGTTACAGAGACACACGTGTTGCCACGTGAAAAAATTGCAGGTCCAGAAATTCGTGCTTGGTTAAGATTAGAAGGGCGGGATGAATTAATGGAAACTTTCTCGAAGCCTGTTATGTTAAGAGTTAAATCTAAATCTCAAAAAATTTGGGGTGCATTGAATTTGCTAGATACAGCTTTTGAATACGCTAAAACAGGTTTGAAGATTCAGCGTTATAAGGGGCTTGGTGAAATGAATGCAGAACAGTTGTGGGAAACAACAATGGATCCAAATCATCGTTCGCTATTTCAAGTCAAAGTTAATGATGCATCACAAGCTGATGAAGTTGTGTCCATGTTGATGGGGGATGTTGTTGAACCAAGACGTGACTTCATCGTTGAAAACGCATTGGAAGCAAACTTAGACGTTTAGCAAAAAAGGATGGAAAGATGAGCGATTACAAAATAGATCAAGATGGAACCATAATCTTTAATAATAATGATCGTAATATTGAAAAAACAGAAACGGATGCTCTTTACAAAGAGTATTCTTTGTTGGAATACGAAGTTTTGAATAATCATGGGAATCCAACAAAAGATCCTAAAAAATTAGCGCGCTATAAGGAATTGAAAAATCTTCTTAAGATAGATGATATAGCTCAAGGAAAAGCGATATTGAAGGCGAAACAAGAAAATCTGGATCGTATTGGAAAAACCGATGATAAAGCTAAAATTTTAGCAGCGTGGAAAGAACAACAAAACGGATAATGTTTTCGGCAGATTGGTTCTTTGATTTGGATTTACGCCTACGTGAAATGGGACTTGATTCCGATGCACAAACTTTTGACGAGATAAAACAAAATTTATCTTGTCGTAAAATTCTGTCGCCCGATGAATTTGCTGAGCAAGGTATTTATGTTATTTTGGCAGGTGGATTTTCTCAAAAAACTGCAAAAAAAATTCATTCACAAATTATGAATTTTATTCATGATAAAGGTGCTGATTTTGATGGATTGTTTGCGATATTTCATAATAAAAATAAAATAAACGCTGTGTGCAAAATTTGGGATAATCGTGATAATTTTTGCCATCAATATTATGAAAAGCAATCTACTGATGACAGAATAAAATATTTATCTGGTCTGCCGCATATTGGTAAAATTACGGCAAATCATTTGGCAAGAAATCTTGGTGAAGACGTTGTAAAATATGATATATGGATTCAACGCTTGGGTTGTGTATATGCGGGAAATAGTGCACTTACAGAAAAAATAGATAATGGAAAATTGTGTGTCGATATAAAAAAAGCATGTGATGAAATGTTTGAGAAATTGTCAAAAGAAACAGGTTTGCCACGTGGATATATAGATGTAGTTTTGTGGAAAGCTTGTCAAAATGGACTGATAAAATTATGAATGTAAAAATAGAACAATCTTGGAAAGATGCGTTGGCAAATGAATTTGATAAAGATTATTTTATCAAGTTAACTGACTTTGTGCGTAACGAATATTTATCTGGTAAGCAAATATATCCAGCACCAGCAAATATTTTTAATGCTTTTAATTTGTGCCCATTGGACAAAGTAAAAGTTGTGATAATTGGGCAAGATCCTTACCATGAACCAGGGCAAGCACATGGCTTGTGTTTTTCTGTTTTACCACCAACTAAAATTCCACCGTCATTGGTAAATATTTATAAAGAGATACAAAATGATTTGGGACATCCATCTGTAACAAATGGGGATTTAACTAGTTGGGCTAAGCAGGGGGTATTATTGCTAAATGCAACCCTTACGGTTCAAGCTCATTTGGCGGCGTCTCATGCTGGAAAGGGGTGGGAACAATTTACCGATGCTGTCATTCGTGAAGTTGCCAAGCGTGACAATATTGTATATATGTTATGGGGATCTTATGCTCAGAAAAAAGCAGAATTTGTTAATCCAGATAAAAATTTAATTCTAAAAAGTGTGCATCCTTCACCATTGTCCGCAAGTCGAGGCTTCTTTGGAAATCACCATTTCTCACGTGCAAATCAGTATTTAGTAGAACATGGAAAAACACCAATAGAATGGTAATAAAAAAGCCGGCAAAAGCCGGCTTTTATCAAAAGCTGTATGTCATACCAAGTCCATAGAATGCGTACGAATAATTTTCTGTTGCCGTGTTGGCATTAGAGAAATGCTGCATGAATATTTCTATGCCCCAATTATCGTTTATTCTATAGCCACCAAAAAGTTTAAATTGAAATAAAAGTTTTGCGCCTAATCTTTCATTTTGTTGGGCCTGTAGACCAACACCTATACTTGTCGCAAAGTACCAATTGTTCCCATATAATAGTGCAATATCTTCTGACAGGAATATCATTGGTATTGTGTACTTATCCCAATCCCAGCCGTATTTTTGGCCGAAGCCTAGTGTTTGTCCTATGTTGATAGATTGCCTGGCAGGTATTTTAAAAAATGTTGTCGGCTGAGAGTACTGAATATGAGTAAAATAAAAAGGTACTAATTGTGTTGGTGGGGGTATAAGAAAACCACTGTTTACACCCTGACCAAGATTTAAAGCAATCTGATTTTGATGTCGCCCCATAAATGGATTGTCTGTGGCATATGCCGGAAAAACAGCAAAAAAACACATTAAAAATAAAGCGACTTTTTTCATACGCGAAATATAGAATATATGTATAAATATTTCAACAATAATTTATTAAAAAATATAATGATTTTATATATGAATAAATTCTGAGTGTGTTATAGAAGTGTATTCTTTCCCTTGCATTTGAATTTTTCTTTGATATAATGCGGTGCATTGGCGGGATAGCTCAGCTGGTTAGAGCAGTGGAATCATAATCCACGTGTCGGGGGTTCAAGTCCCTCTCCCGCTACCAAGTTCTGCTGGTTTTAACCAGCTCTTTTTTTGTTGTGTTTGATGGACTTGAACCCACGAATAAAGGGGGGCAATCAAGCAAATAGGTGGACGTAGCACACCGATTGTTGAAAACAAATTTGCGAAGATACACCTTTGGTGAATTCCCTCTCCCGCTACCAAGTTCTGCTGGTTTTAACCAGCTCTTTTGTTTCTTTATTTAATAAATTTATTAAAATTCGTTGCCGACTTTATCGTATCTTTTATGAATACAACCAATTGTAGTTTTGTGTACCCCGGCAGTTATGTCGTAATAGATGAATCTTCCGTCTCGACGTGATTTTACGAAGTCGTCATCAGATAATTTCTTTAAATATTGTGAAACTTTTATTTGTGGAATTTTTGTGCCTTCAACAATCTGCGAAACACAAGATTCGCCATTGTATATAAGGTATTCTAATATTCTAATTTTATCATAATTGGCAAAAAGTTTGATTCTGTTTGCTGCCATTGTTGTGTAGTCGGTTGGTAATATCTCTTTATGACCAGCCCGCAAAAATTTTAACTGATCTGTCATATGGCCAAATAGTTTTCTGAGACATATAAATATACTTGCTGGATATTCCTCGCAAATTTCATAGTATATAAAGATACCTCGTCTATGGGTACGAACTAAATTTGCTTCGCGCATTTTTCGTAATGATTGCGATACTATCATTTGTTCTGCACCAACACCGCGTGCGATTGTACAAACAGAAGACATTCCGTTTACATCTAAAAATTCCAATATACGTAAACGTAAAGGGTGGGCTATATATGTCAAGCCACGTACAGCACGCTCCATAACCTCTTTGGGTAACAGATTGTTTATTTTTACTTCTGGTAGTACTTGATCAGACATGAATCCTCTTTGATATGTTTCTAATATAACATTATTTTTTTACATCGTAAATAAATTATTTGACTTTTTAATATATATTAAATATGATATATATTAAAATATATAGATATAATTTTTTTTATCTTTGGAAGGAGATTTTTTATGAAATTATGTTTATCTAGGTTGCCGATTATTTCTTCGTTGTTTTTACTACCATCATTGGCGTCTGCAAATCCTGCTTGTGCTGTATGTACTGTTGCCATAGGTGCTTCTTTAGAGATTGCACGTAGAATCGGTGTTCCTGATTCTGTTGTTGGTCTGTGGGCAGGTGCTTTATTGACTTTACTAGGTTACTGGACCATCAAATTCTTTGATAAAAAGGGGTGGAATTTTTGGGGCAGAAATGCTTTGTTAATCGCCATTTCTGTCGCAATGATAGGTTTTATATATTTAGGTGAGGTTCCTTATAGTCCAATATGGATTTGTGGTGTTCTGTATATAGACCCTGTATTATTTGGGGCCTTGTTAGGAATGATTTTATTCATCTTGGTTGAAAAATTATATGACTGGATGAAAAAGAAAAATGGTGGGAGGGCTCATTTTCCTTTTGAAAAGGTCGTCTTGCCTGTCGTTGTTTTAGCGTTGGTCAGTTGGTGGCTGTGCGTATGCAACTTATAAAAAAGGGAAAATATTATGGAAAAGATAAA
>DVNO01000009.1 GCA_018714345.1 Candidatus Enterousia avicola
AAATAAAAAATTGTTTGAAGAATTTCCTTATATAGTAAATATTATTTCAAGAATAGAACTAAAAAAAGAATTACGCGACAAATCAAAGCGCAATACTTACAAACGCCCAGCGCGCTTAAAACAAAAACAGCAGCTAGAAAACGCCGCAAAAAGGTTTAATAATGCGCGCTCGCGCAATTCTCAGATTGTTAGCGATAATTCAAAAAGACGTTAAATCACTTTATTGCATTTGTTATGACTTCATCGGCAGCGAACTGGGTTCGGAACCAAGTTCGCTGTCTTTTTGCATATTGATTTGTTTTAGTAATCCAATTTTCTATACACTGTTCTTTAGAAACCTTGCCCTGAACAAGCGCACATAACTGCGCAGCACCAATTGCACGCTTGGGGTTCCAACCGCTGGCAACAATCGAACGCGCCTCGTCCAGCGCACCACCAGAAAGCATCTTCGGAATACGTGCGGCTATCCGGGGGCGCAACTCTTCCATTTCTGGATTAATTAAAATTTTATAAGGGGTCGGTGTTATTGCACCACTTCTTGGTAAGTTCTGCCAATCTGTCAGATGTCGCCCCGTCTCAAAAAAGACTTCTAATGCACGCGCCACACGTTGCGGGTCCGTAGCCTTAAATCCTTTTGGCAACAATTTTCGCGCCGAAACTATATCATTCGCAACAAGCTCTCTTGCCCTTGCACGATTTATCTCTGAAACCTCTGGAATTGGGGATATGCCTTGGACAATCGCATTTATATAGTACCCGGTTCCACCAACAAAGATTGGCACAAAACCTGCTGCAACTGCCTTTTCATATTCTTTGCGCGCCATATCTAAATAATCGGCTACACTAATTTGCGTAGATAATGGCAATATAGAAAACAACCGGTACGGCACCCCATCTATATTATCTTCTATTTGACGTCCAGCAAACGGGCTGGCTGATATATTCTCTATTCCGCGATATATCTGAACGCTATCACAATTTATTATTACACCGTTTACTTTACGCGCTAACTCATGCGCATATTTGGACTTACCAGATGCCGTCGGTCCTGCGATTATATAAGAAGAATATTTTTCTACCATTTGGCGGTGATTATACCCCGACAAAGACAATTTTTCAAGCCCACCGCTATAATAAAAAATCAGATTGCACATTTTTCATACAGTGTTAAAATAGCTTCGTCCAATAAGAAATAAAGAAAGGAATAAAAATGTCAAAAATAAGAGTTGCTATTAATGGTTTCGGCAGAATTGGCCGTTTGGTTTTACGTGCAGCTTTGGTTTCAGGTCGTGACGATATTGAATTCGTTGCCGTAAATGATTTGGCACCAGCCGAACAAAATGCTTACTTGTTGCAATATGATTCTGTGCACGGTAAACTGCCTATGGATGTAAAACTGGATGGTGAATATATTCTAGTTGGCAACCAAAAAATTAAATGTATAGCAGAAAAAGATCCAACAAAACTTCCTTGGAAAGATTTAAATATCGATGTTGTAATGGAATGCACGGGAATCTTTACTGCCGCCGAAAAAGCAAAAGTTCACCTAGATTGTGGTGCAAAACGAGTATTGGTCTCTGCCCCATCTGCTGGCGCTGACAAAACTATTGTATTCGGTGTTAACCAAGACACATTGACATCTGAAGACTTGATTGTATCAAACGCTTCTTGCACGACAAACTGCTTAGCCCCTGTTGCAAAGGTTTTGGATGATACGTTTGGTATTATTTCTGGGTGGATGACAACTGTTCACGCATATACAGGTGATCAACAATTATTAGACAAAAATCATAAAGACTTCCGTCGTGCACGCGCAGCGGGCTTATCAATGATTCCAACTAGCACGGGCGCTGCAAAAGCAATCGGTTTGGTTCTACCAAAACTAGCTGGGAAATTGGACGGCATGGCAATTCGCGTACCAACACCAGACGTATCTGTTGTCGAGCTTGTTGTAAACTTAGAAAAGTCTGCAACAGTAGATGAAGTCAATGCAGCAATGCGTGCGGCAGAATCAAAGACTTTTGGATATAATGATAAACCATTAGTATCTGTAGACTTCAAAGGCGATGCACACAGTTCAATCTTTGACGCATCACAGACAAAGGTTTTGGAAGACAAACTAGTACATGTAACAGCATGGTATGACAACGAATGGGGCTTTTCTAACCGTATGGGCGATACCGCTGTTGCAATGGGTAAATTGATAAAATAAAACCTATTAACCCCGCAAATAAGCGGGGTTTAAATTTTTTTAAAAAATCACTTGCTTTTATTCCGCCAACAGTATAATATAAGCTTTGCTTTAAGGGGTTGTAGCTCAGCTGGTTTAGAGCGTCTGCCTGTCACGCAGAAGGTCGCGGGTTCGAGCCCCGTCAATCCCGCCAGTTAATTAAACGCTTCCATTTGGATGCGTTTTTTATTTTCCTAGAATATTCTATTGCTATATCTTGCTGAATTGCTATACTTACTCTCGACCACAGAATTAACAAAGGGGAAAAATATGAACTTAAAATCTTTTGCAGTTATTGCAAGTGTATTGGCGTTGACCGCATGCGGTGATAAAACACCAAACCCAGAAATGTTGAAAGGTGAAAGTTTCGTTGCTTCTGGCAATGGTACAGATATTACACTTTCATTTGATGCAAACGAAATGCGTGTAAATGGCCAAGTTGTAAACCTATATAACGGTTATTATGAAGCCGAAGGCGCAAGCATAAAGTTTAGTCCATTTGCATCTACTATGATGATGGGGCCAGTTGAAGCTATGCAGACAGAGCAAGAATACTTTCAATTCATGACAACAGTAGAATCCTATGACTTGAAAGACGGCCGTTTGACATTAAAGAACGCCGATGGTAAAGAAATGGTCTTTCAACAGGTAGAAGCAACGGCGGAACCAACCGAAGTTGTTGAAACCGAAACAGTTGAAGAAGCAGTAGTTGCGGAACCAGCTGCACCCGCGGCAGAAACACCAGCCGCTCAAGCTGAATAAGTATAGAAAAAGCACCGGCATAAAAAACCTTGACAAAGGTATAAATGCCGGTTATAATTTGGCGGCGTTTTGAGTAAGAACGCGGCAGTTTTGGCCCCATCGTCTAGAGGCCTAGGACACCGCCCTTTCAAGGCGAGAACACCAGTTCGAATCTGGTTGGGGCTGCCAAACTTGATTCACCGTCCGTTTGGGCGGTGTTTTTATTGAAAATCCAAGGAGTTGCGACCGTTCGAAAACCATTTTCGGAATTCCAGCGCAGTTTTTCTAAAAACAACATGCGAATAAGTCGTTTTTTTTGATGCAAAGTCCCCCGCTCCCAAAGAATTCCAGGGTTCTTGAAGAATTCCCGTCCTCGTGCCAAAGCCATTCGAAACTTTTCTGTGACAGGAGATTGAGTATAACTGCTGATACGAACCTCCAGTTCTTTTTTCTGATCTGTCATAGACATTATTTGCCCTTGATATAACTCCACCAACGCTGTATTTTTTCCTATGATTGCATCTGCCAACGCCCCACTTAATGCAGAAATTCGTATACTTAATTGCTTAATATTTGCACGTATTCCATGTATTTGCTTTGCCGTTTCTTGCTCTTGTTTACGACTTACTCTTTTTAATACTTCGGTGAATAATTCTAATACAACTTCATCTGCACGAATAGTGTTCAGTCGTTCTTGTAATGCGTCTTCAATAAGGCCGCGTCGTATGGATTTTTTACTGAATTCGCATTCTTTGTTATAACAGCGGTAGTATGGATGAAGTTTTCCCTTATACCCCTTTGCATAATACCCTGTCATTGGATGACCACAATGTTCACAACATACCAAACCTGCCAAAGGAAAATCTGCCGCATTATTTGATCGCCGTGCTGCACGTCCGTTGCACTGTATTCGTGCCTGTACAGCATTAAAAACTTCAACAGTTATCAATTTATCTATTTGCCATTCTTGGCGTTCAATGCCCCAATGTTCGTATGCAAATATACCTGTATAAACTTCATTCTTTAACATATTGGCCACTTTTGTGTCGTTTAACTTAACATCTTGAAAGACACCGGATGCACGCAAAAATTCCGTGACATCATGCTTAGTCCCCAGTTCACCAGATGCGTATTTAGCAAATGCATCGTAAATGACGCTGGCTTTTGGCTCGTCACGCACTAAAATTGTGCGGTTGTTTGCGTTCTTTATGCGTTTAAGCCCTAATGGCGGATTTAACGGATAAAAACCCAATGTGCATAATGCTCGCATGCTGCTTGTCGTTTTTTCAGATAACTCGTCACTAAACATCTGTGCGCGCAACACATCAAAACCACGCATAAAACGCCCCATGGCGTTGTTTTCTGACCTTCCACCAACCACTGTTTGCAATTCCAAGTCGTATTTAACAACAACCTGTTCAAATTTGGCGTAAACAGTCAAATTGCGCGCTAATCGAGACATATCATAGCACAAAATGCGAATGTGCTTGTATCATTGTTCTTGCTCAATATATTCCACCATTGCGTCCAGTCCGGGGCGGCTCGTTCCCCACCCTGACACACCATCTTCATCAAAGAATTTGTCTATCATAAAACCGTTGTGTTTCGCATAGTTCAAACACGCCTGCTTCTGTGAAGTAATCGTTTCGTTTTTTGCCTGTTTATCTGATGAAACACGGCATAAACACAGTGTTTCAATCGGTTTATTTTTACAACTTGTCATTTTATTTTCCTTTTGAATTGTTGGGGCGTTTCACCGCCCCAGTTTGTTAATTTACACCAACAATATCTGTGCAAACTCTTCCATCAAGGCCAACATTTCTGTTATTTGTTGGTCGGACAGTTCGTTGTTTTTTAGCATTTTGCGCACTTGCTCAACTGATAAAACTGCCATTGCTTTGCCCTATTGTGTTGGGTTCTGCTCCGGCTTATCCAGTCACAAGAACAAGATTTGTTAATTGTGCAAACAATGGTTCTGATGAATTCAGTCACCACCGCCAGCAGTTTTATTTTTCTGTTTTTAATCACGCAACACCTCCGTTTCTTTCACCACTTCGGATACAATACGACCGTTTTGGTATTTGATAACCCGTTCCCCGAACAAAGGGTCTTCGCCACCGTCTGTTTCCGTGTAAATTCGGTTTTTCGCTGGTTCAATATTCACTTTCTTGATGCCAGACTGGCATAAACGACGTGCAATTTTGCGTGGCAGCTCCAAGAAATCCTCGACCCCGAAATGAATAACCTTTTTAGGCACCATTTCGTCATTCAGGATGCGGCCCATGTTCAAAACAGTGTGCGAATATGTACGCACATCATCATCTCCAACAATCGCCGGTAAATCCCATGCCAAGCAAACCCCGACACGATTGTCGCCATCAATAACCAGCAATGGTGTTCCCGCAGTTGGTAAATTTTCACCACGGCACGCTAACACCGCGAATTGCAACATGCTGATATCTCGATACATTGGTGCATCCATTGCTTTTAACACACTCTTGATAGCACAAAGATTGAACCCCCGGTATTTAAGCACAAACCCAACACAAGCACGTGCCACATCCATGGCGTTGTATTGCCCACAAATTGGCGCAGTAATTAATCCATGTTCGCGCCAGTCGTTCAAGACACGAGCAGTTAAATCATCAAATGTCATGCCCTGTGCCGGATTCAATAATTCAACTAATTGGTGTTCCATAATTTTTGCTGCAAAAGCATCAAAAGTGGCATGCGTTTTCGAACTGATAAGTTCTGTTTTGATATATTGCATTTCATACTCCTTTGTTTTTTGCAATATCTGCAACACTTGCCGGACACACATCATTGTTTGTCCGGATTATTGCTCTCTGCTGAATCGTGAGTCAAATCACAATTTCACTCACAAAACAGCAAACATAAAAAAGCCAGCGCGGGCATTCGCCACGCACAGGCCTCATAACTTCTTGTCTTTTCTTATCTATCTTTTGGAAATTATCAGTTTTTGAACAAAAAAACACCGCCATCAGCGGCAGTCATAAAATCTATCATTTAACCGAATCTTTCACACGAATCATTAACATATGCAAAAAGTGTAGAATCCCCCTTATAGAATTCTTTATATTCACTCAAAAATTCTATCAGCACTTTTCATATCTGTTTGCACCATTTATGAATCGTACCCGAATCAATTTCAAACACTCAAAAACTGAATCGTAAAAATCCCACAAACCCTTGCTGACCTTGGGTTTGGCGATTTTTAATATAGGTCAAAAATTTCGATTCGTCAAGTACTAATACAAAACATTTTCTGTTTCGCAGAAAACCAATAAAAAACGCTGTTTAACACCGGTAAAAAGGTTTGGTATTTGTTTTTATAAATACCTTGCGCGGGATTTTTGTCCGTGATAAAGTAAATTTGACATGGCGGTTGCCGTGTTGGGCGTCAGAACCCATTTATACTCGGTGTCCGTGGGGACAAAAAAAGCCTCCAATCATCATGGTTGGAGGGCGGTGAATATATTGAATAAGCCCGCTATTTTCCGAGTATTATAGTTCTGAACCTCCAACCACCCGCTTTGTCAGGTGGTTTTTTGTTTGAACAAACAAGGGAGTTAAAACAATGAAAAAAATATTTTTAATGCTGGCTATGTTAGCAGGATTGGGTGCATGTGCGTCTGGTATGCATGACGAAGTAATCGCACGCAGCGATGAATTATCATCACGCCCATCGTGGGTCAAGGATGATGCCCCAATAGAAGTAAAAAATGGCGATATGTTTGTGACCAGTATGGCAACTGTGCGCAGCGACCGTGCCAACATTGCCCAAGGATACAGAATTGCCGAAAATCAGGCAAAAACAGACTTGTCCAATGCGATAAAAACGGAAATAAAAACAAATTTTGTTGATGCCCAAGAAGGTATTGAAGGCGACCAATATCGCACAGAATTTTTATCCATTGAAAAAAGTGAAATCGCATTTTCTGGTTTAACCCCCGCCAACCGTTATTGGGAAAAAGTATTGGTGACAAATGCCGATGGGGATAAAGAAATGGAATATCGTTTTTATGTTCGCATGAAAATCAAAGAATCTGATTTCAAAAAACAGATGAACGATTTCTTGAACGGGAACAAAGGTCTGTCCGCGGAATTTAATAAACGCGTGACGGATACTGTTAATGAATTTACTATGTCCCACACCACCAGCACGGCAGAATAATCATGAAAAAGTTGTTATATATCGTGTTATGCATTGGCGGTATAAGTGCCGCCAATGCGGGGGATTGTGATTGGGCCACGGTCACCCCACCTGACGATGCAAAGTATAAATATTTTGTGGCCAAATCGTATTCTGAAACCAGCGCAAGCGATGCCGCCAACAAGGCAGAACAAGATATAGACGCACAAATTGGGCGTCTGTTTGGTACAAAACTGGATGTTCAATCAGAGTTTTATTCGGATGAAATCGGTGCGTCTGGCACCACCCGTTCGTATGAACGCGCCATCGGTATGATAACATTAAAGGGGCTGGAACGGCAGCGCAGCGATGTTGAAAAAACAACAGATGGTTGGACAGGTTGCGTTCAATACAGATACTTAAAATCAGAAATAAATGCTGAAAAACAACGTCTGCAAAGTATGTCATCCGATGAATTGCAGGCATCTTTAAGATTTACAGAAGTTGTCGGCGATACACAATGCCGTGGAACGCCCGTAGAAATTGTGACTGTGCCTGCTGGGGCATATGTGACCATAGACAATGGCAGGTATCAGGGCTCGGCACCAATAAAATTTGGCAATGTATGCAACGGCAAATATACATTGGAAATCACAAAAGAAAACTATGAACCCATAACGGAACAATTAATCGTGCCAACATCTGGCCGAATAACCAAAACATTAAAACGCGGCACCAAGACAATCACGGTGCGTACCAGTTTGGGAGATTCAAATATAGCGGTTAATGGTGTTGATTATGGTAAAGAGCCAATTAAATTTAACGCGCCATTGGGCATAGAGCAAAGCATAACCGCCACCAATGCCGAGGCAGCACAAGTCACCCAAACGCGTACATTTTCATATGAATCAGATGATGAATACACGATATCCATGTCTAAATTGCCTGGAAAGATAGATTTTTCTGCTTTCAAAGCACGAAATCCTGGGGTTGAAATATATGTTAATGGTAATGAAATAATTGATAATGCTAGCGCAGAACTTGCTCCAGATGTGGAACATAATGTCACGCTTTCCAAGAAAGACTTTGTTGATATACACGAGACCATAACATTGACGGGTGGCGACATTACATATTATCCATCTCAAACTCGTAGTTTTTCCCAAGATAACAGTAATTGGGCACAAGGCCGCATTGGGTTAGCGGGTTTAATTTTTGCAGGCGGCACATATTCAAATAATAAATTTGGAATAAATGCGGGGTTTGAACTTGGGGCCAGATTGCGTCTTAATAATACTTTCGGAATTCGTGGCGGGCTTGGTTTGCAATGGGCAGACCTGGACATAGAGCCAACTGGGTTGAATTATGATTATTATAAATATCAATTTAATCCATTGCCAACGAATACGAACTGTCCAGATGGGCAAAACTGCCAATATGAAACTTTCTATCAACATAACTCCACTGGTGGCTATAATGATACTTTTTGGGGGTATTTTTCAGAAAATCCGACCATTATTCCAGAAAAACAACTAATAGACTGGGAGTATCGTGAACCTTTTTATTTGAATTTTGGTGTAATTGCGTGGGAAAGGTTTTACCTTTATGGTATTGGCGCAATCGGTTTTCTTGAGGGTTCATCAGTCAATCCAGATAAGTATATGCCTGTACCGCCTTCTACATTAAAATCAACCGTTTTTCGGTTTGGTGCCGGAATTCAATGGAATATAGGCAAATTATACGGTATTCGGTTTCAATATTTAACAAGTGGCAAAAAAATATCTTTGCCGTATGAATTTGAAATGTCGCCCGCATATATTGGTACTGATTCCAGAGAACATAACGACCCGAATTATATTTGGTTATATCGTGGAGAAATTAAGAATATGAATCCGGTACAAGACACGATTGATGCCATAGAAAGTATTTCGTTGTCTTTCTTCATCGGCTTCTGACAATGCGACAAATGGCCGACAATGCGATTTTATTGTTTTGTGGTATATACACACAGCATAAAATCGATTTCGTTTGACGTCGGCCACGACAATGCGACTGTCGTATATAATATACCACACCCATCCCTGCACATGTAGTTTCATATGATAACCACACCAATAAATCTGTATATCAATCCCTGTACATACCCCCCATACCCCACCCATGTGCATGAAATTAGAAACAGGGACCAAGAAAAAGAATGCTTTTTCTGTGGGTCCCAGCGCAAAAAACGCACCAAGATTGTCATGAATTTTTATCAAAGATATTTTATATATTTATATTATGTTTATATCTTGCTCTGGATATTGTTTTCGAGAATTCTGGGTAGTTGCGCAAAATCACCGTCTGGCATTCTGTATATGGCAATGTCGGCATCGGTCAGCATTTCCGCAATATTGATAATTTCCTGAATTATTGTGTTCGCATTATTTTTAATTTGGGCTGCCAAAATAAATAACGACCTTCAGGTCGTTTTTTATTTTGCTGTCTGCACCCCAGATTTGAACAGGTACAGTTCGACACGATAGTTGGTGAAAACGAGCAAAGCGAAGTTTGAACCTTACGTGTGGTGAGCCGCAACGATAGTTGCGACAAGCGAACAATCTGGTTGGGGCTGCCAAAATAAATAACGACCTTTGGGTCGTTTTTTTGTTTCATTCAGTAAACCGAACATTTTGCTAAAAACATACTATTGTGCTATAATCGCTCTTGAACAAGGTCGGGAAAATGCAAATAACGTTGAAACATATGAATGCTGAGGAAGCATGGCAACACATTCTTCAAACATATAAACTTTACCAATTACAACTTAAAAAATTTAATTATAGTCCCAAGCGTTTCATACCAAACGATGTCAGAATATATGAAATGTTCCAGATTCCTGAACTGTCTGATGAACAAATTCAACATTATCATGACATCTTTATTAACGAAATACATAACCCAATGCTTTTAGAAAAACAAGACGAAAATATAAAAAATGCAATTCCTATGTTTCAACAAATAATCGAAAACCGCATAAAACCTTTGCTAAGTGCATGGAATGCAAAAATGCCAGAAACACTTACAATTTTATGCACATATGGATTTGGCGCCGGATACGGCATAGGCAAAAATGCACGAATAACATTGAGGGTAAGTAACGCCAAAAGAAAAGACTTTGGCATATGCCAGCTAATGTTACACGAATTTGTTCACATTTTAATAGAAGAACAAATTATTCAAAAATATAAA
>DVNO01000010.1 GCA_018714345.1 Candidatus Enterousia avicola
TTTTATTTAGTACTTCTTTTGCTTTTTTTCTATTAACGCAGTTTGGTGCACGCATTGTATACCGTGAAAGGAAGTCCGCCATCAGCTTTGTTAACGCTTTTAAAAAACTTGGGTTTTTAGAAGTCGGGTCACGCGAATCTAGCGTCATTATATAAATACGAGTTTTTAAAATTATATACTCCTCGATAGCTTCTGAATAAACCAATTCATAACGCCATTTATTCTTCATATCTTCATAAGTTACGAAAGATGGAGCAAATTTTTTTATTACTTTATTTGATATTTCTTTAACGTACATTGCAAACATGCGTTGGGCAGCGGTTTGCTTATAAGATGGTTTTGTCATATTCTAGTGCCTTGTATTAAGATATTACGAAAAGGATTATATACTAAAATATTGTTTTGTCAATTGCTTGTATGGTGAAATTAATTATTTTGGTTAGACATTGATTTATAATAGGACATTATGGCGATTTTAAGGCCGGCGTCTCTGATTTTTTGAGAATAAGCGACGGTATTATTAAATTCCGTCTCCAATGTTCCCCAACCAGAATATTCCCAATCTATAATACCGACAATTTTCATAGTGCGCTTATCAACTATTATGTTATTGCATATATCGTTATGGTTCCAGCCATCACCAGCGATGTTGCCGCGTAAGTCTTCTATTTCTTCTGGACGCGAATTATGGACTGCATATATAAATTCAGCTATCTGTTTACCTAGGGCCCATGCGTGTTCTTCTATTTTGCGCTGGGAACAGGTATTAAGATTTTCACCATGAATAAAGTTATATTTGTAAAATGTATAGCCGTCCGTGTTTATTATTTCTATTTTTGGTATTTGCAGCGGGGATATATTCTGAAATGCGTCAGTTATTCTCTTTTCTCGCACAATTTTTTCTGTTGGAATAGAAGAGTCAAAAAATTTTCTGATTTTAAAAACGTACTTTTTATCAACTATAAAGCCTATATTCCAGCCGCCCTTTATCATTTTTGTGCGGCGAAAATTCAGCTCAGGAAAACGCTTTTTTAGGGCCTTATATTTATTATACCAATCAAATAATTGTTTTTTCCTTATACGTTCGCGCAATTTTCGGTTTGGTATCAAAGCGCAAGAAAAATGACAAATTTCAAAAAATAATTTCCACATATGCTAATTCTTTTTTATCTTCATAAATGGTATTGAAAATTTTCAAAAAAACAAGTACTTTATAAGCATGTTTAAAGCTGGCGATGTAGTAAAGATTTTAATACCTAACGTAGTGAATTCCGGTTATGATTATCGATTGACCGCGTCGGCTGATTTGGGAAGCTTTGTTCGTGTCAGCGTAATGAATCATAAATATATTGGTGTGGTATACGGAATAGGGGACAGCGGTTTAGATAAAAACAAAATAAAAGACACATTAGAAGTATTTTCAGAACACTTATCCATAAATGATTTGCAATGGATACAAAAGATGTCCGAATGGACACTTATGACGCCTGGGGCGGTTTTACGCCTTATCATAAATATTCCAGATGCGTTTTCTCCGCCAAGGGTAGAACAGTTATATAAGTATGACGAAATGCCAAATTTACGTATGACAGAGTCACGACAGTCTGTGGCAGATGCATTTGCTTCGAATGATAACGAAGCTATGTCAGTATCCGACATTCAGAATATAGCAAAGGTTAGTGCAAGTGTTGTAAAGGGCATGATTCAGCGTGGCATATTAGTACCATGTGATATTCGGGTTAAAGAGAATGAGTTTGAAAATAATGAATATCGTGATATGGGGACCGTCCAGTTGAATCAAGAACAATCGATTGCGGCGCACGAGTTGTGTTGTGCAATAGATAAGTCTAATTATGCCGCATATTTATTAGATGGAATAACTGGCAGTGGGAAAACACAAGTGTATTTTGATGCAGCGTGGCGGGCATACAGTCAAGGGAAGTCGGTCTTATTAATGATGCCGGAAATAGCGTTGACGGCGCAATTTATGGATAGGTATGAAAAACGGTTTGGGGCCCGTCCGGTGGTGTGGCACAGTAATTTGACTGCGGCAAGACGGCGTGAAATATGGCGTGGTGTCTTGCGTGGTAAAATAAGAATGGTGGTTGGCACGCGAAGCGCTTTATTTCTTCCTTGGCAGAATCTTGGGCTTATTGTTGTAGATGAAGAACATGATGGTTCTTATAAGCAGGAAGATATGGGAAACTATCATGCGCGCGACATGGCGGTTTTAAGGGCAAAAATTTCTGGTTTCCCCATCGTGTTGGCTAGCGCAACACCGTCAGCAGAAACGTTGCAAAATGTTGCAGACGGGAAATACAAACATTTGCGTTTGACGTCTAGATTTGGTGGGGCAAGTTTGCCAGAAATAAGGACAATAGATGTGCGCGAAAGCAGACCCGAACAGTATAGGCTTTCTGGCGCCACTGATGACGCAGATTTGCAGACTGGCTATTTGTCACCAATCTTATGTGAAAATATGCGGGCAACATTAGATGCTGGACATCAGATTATGCTTTTTATAAACAGGCGTGGCTTTGCACCGATTGTTCAATGCAAGAAGTGCGGCTGGGTAGCGCAATGTCCAGATTGCAGCGTTGGTATGACTTATCATAAACATCTTGGTAAATTATTGTGCCACATGTGTGGAAGAATGGCCCCATTGCCAGATAAATGTCCAAATTGTGGGAATGCGATAACATATCGTGGTGCTGGGTTAGAAAAAATTCAAGAAGAGGTAAGTATAAAATTTCCTGGGGCACGTACAGCGCTGGTATCAAGTGACACTATGGTATCGCGTCAGGCTTTGGAACGCTTGGTACATAGAATGGAAAATGGTGATATAGATATAGTTATTGGCACTCAGATTCTGGCAAAGGGGCATCATTTTCCTAATTTGACTTTGGTCGGCGTTGTTGATGCAGATATGGGATTGTTTGGAACAGATTTTAGGGCAGCCGAACACACATTTCAGCAACTGTTTCAAGTAGCGGGCAGGGCAGGCCGTGGGGGTGTGCCTGGAAAAGTTCTTTTGCAGACATATCAGCCTGACCATCCTGTGCTGCAGGCAATATGCGACGGTGACAGGGATGCATTTATGGCTGCTGATATGGCTGCGCGGCGTAGTGCGAAGATGCCGCCGTACGGACAACTAATAGCAATTATTGTAGAGGCTAATAAAGAAACAACCCTAAAGAACTTTTGTAAAACGCTTATTAATTTAGCTCCAGTTGCTAGTGGGGTTAAGATAATGGGGCCAATAGCTGCACAAATATATCAGGTTAGGAACTGGTATCGAATGAGATTTTTGATAGCTGGTGATGCAAAAGCCATGTTGCAGCCATTGGTAAAGCACTGGATTGATAAAGTGCGCGTGCCCGCGAATGTTAGATTAAAAATAGATGTTAACCCACAGAATTTTATGTAGTAACATAATGATAAGAAAAAGGAGTTTTATATGTTGGAACTTATAGTAGCTTTTTTGATAATGTTTAGTGTTGCGGTACTAGGGGTCGCATTTTTGTCCATTCCGATTTTAATTGCGAATGCACGCGGTATTTGTGGAACAGACCATACGATAATTGTAGTATTATCCGTATTAGGTATATTGTTTGGGGTTACGTGGTTTATTGCTCTTATATTTTCTGTGACTTGGTCTGGGGCCTGTATGGTGGATGCTGATTTAGATAAGTTGGAAAAGGCTGCAAAACTTTATAAAAGTAAAGCAATAACCAAGGAAGAATATGAAAAAATAAAATCTAAATTATTGTCTAAAAAATAATAAAAGGGGGAAAAGCCCCTTTTTATTTTACTTTTTCTGATTTTCTTTTTTTTATCGCTTCAATTTTATTGTTTTTTTCTTTTTTGCCAGCAGTTTAGAAATTTTATCGACACCATTCATGAATGCGTCTAGTACAGGTGTTGGGCGTTCCAAAAGCTCTTTTTCTTTTTCTTCTGCGCGGCGCAAATTTTCCTCTTCGTGTTCTTTAAGAGCTTTTTCCATTTCAGGGTTATGAAATCTGTAGGTTGCGTCGGTTATTTTGTATTCTTCTTCATCTTTTGCCATGATTGTCTCCTTTGTTTATTAAAATTATACAACTTCCGTTACGGCACGCAATGCACCATCTCTGGATAATTGTACTACACGAATTTTCTTTTTCATCTCCGCAATAAGATCACTTCTATCATATGCCGGCTGTGTATGCAATATGCGGTCAGCAAAAGCAGCATATGCGGCTTCTGCATTTTCCGCATGAATTGTTGTATAAAAGTGGTCGTGACCTGTCCCCAACATTTCCCACAAGACGGACGCATTATCGGTTGAAATCTCGCCACCTATTATGACGTCTGGGGTCATGCGTACGACAAGGTCTAATAGTCTTGCATAGTTAAAATCATTTGTTTGCTCGGTTCTAGACAAGATAAGGTGTACGTGATTCGCCTGTGGTACGCTGATTTCGCGGGCGTCTTCAACCGTTATAACGCGGCTATTTTTATCAATCAGCGTCAGCATGTGATTAAGAAACGTTGTTTTACCAGTTGCTGTGGCGCCGCTGATAAGAATTGGACTGCCATCATTAATCGCTGTCATTAACCTATCATAAGGATCGTCTGGTCTTACAGATTCTCGTGGTTTTACTTTTAATAATTTCTCACCACGCTTCAAATGATAGTTTTCAAACGAAGTTTCTGGGGCGCTAGTTCCACGAATATTAAGGGCAACGCCACCTGTTATGTCACGTTCATCATATTGTACGTTTGGACCAGCAATTGCTGTAAATCGGTGATTACCTGGCAATGTAGCATAAACGACCGGCATACCATGAACTGGGTCAAAAGGTCGCTCATATATGTTGGCAATCGTATGAATTAAGTCTATTAGATACTGCTTGGATAAAACCTCTGCATTATACGCAACCCATGGAACACGAGCCCCATGCAGTCGCATCCATACTTCACCCTCGTGATTAATCGCAATTTCTTCCACGAACGAAGGTTTGTAGAATTCTTCCAAAGGTTTCAATAAAGAATCAAGAACTACATTTGCCATCAAGGCTAATTTTATCATAAATCGTGACTTGAATCAAAATGCTTTATTTGATAAAATTACAAAAAAGAGAGAAAAAGATGAAAAGACCTTTGTTTTTTGTATTAGCAATGGCGTTTGCACTTGGGGCATGTTCGACTGGGTCGGACGCGCCATATAATACCGATGATTTTGCGCAGGGGGGGGCAGATGCGCCACTGTATAATGAACGTACAAGTACTTTTATGCAGTCGGAAAATCAATATTCAAACATAGACTCTTACAAGCCGAAAACTGACGCAGAGAAAGAGGCAAGTAATAACCGCTGGAAAACGTCTAGAATGGAAACTCGTTGGCAAGAGTACAAGGGTACAATGGTACGTGTACAGATATTGCTTGGGAATAGTGATTTGCGTGAAATGCGCTTGCGTTTGATGCAGAATGCAGATGGTATGGACATAGACGGTGATTCTCGTACTGTATTAGCAAAGGTTGCAGATTATGAAATGAAACGTATTTGCGGTCGTAATGCAGATAGCATAGTGATTGTATATGACCGACCTTCATTTGATGTTATGCGCCCAACGCCATTCTTTGATTATAGGGTAGAGGCTGAAGGTTCTACTATGCGCGAATATGGCTTTCGTTGCGTATATAACAACTAAACAAATTAACATATAAAAATGGGGGTAAAGATGAAAAAATTTATGTCAGCAGTTGCCATTTGTGGTGCAATGTTTTTAACAGCGTGTGACAGTAATGCTGGTGCGCAGAATGGTGATACGGTTATAATAGATTTTGCGGGTTACATGGACGGTGTTCAGTTTGAAGGTGGTACGGCGACTAACTTCCCATTAGTTTTAGGCAGCGGTCAGTTTGTACCAGGGTTTGAAGAACAGGTAGTTGGTATGGAGCCTGGCGAAACACGAAACGTAAATATAACGTTCCCGGAAAATTACTATCCAGAATTGGCTGGTAAAGATGTAGTGTTTACAGTAACGCTTAACGAGATAGTAAAAGAATAATCTAATATTTTAGATGCCTTATGAAACACACCTTACTGGTGTGTTTTTTTATTGCAAAAACTGCACAAAATAATTAGCGTTAAAAGGAATATATCTTAAAGGATGTTTTATGGTTACAATATTTGGCCCAGCAGAGTACAAAGATTACTACAAAAAAATAGTTGATGGGGCAAAAATAAAAGAAAAGTTAACAATACACCAAGTAAATGGGGGCAGCATCATCGTTGACAACAAAAATGAAAGTTTTGGCGTTGTTGACAGAAACAATTTATTAGTAAAAGAATCTATTTCTTCCCATAGAACACACGCAAAACATATGGAAGGTAAGTGTAAGCATTATAGAAGTACTTACTATGATGAGGATGCTGTTTACTGTGGTGGGGGAATGGCAATAAAACATTTTGGGCATTTTTTAGTAGAAGGAATAAACCGTATTTATCCGATTTTTGATAAAAAGTATAGGAATTGTAAGTTTGTTTTTGCTGTAACGGGAAAAAAGAATATACCAAACTATATGTTTGAAATTTTGCGCCTAGCTGGGATTCCTGAGAAAAACATAATATTTACAACGAAGTCTCTGCGCTTTAATAACGTATATATTCCAGATGAAGCTTTTGATTGGGGATATTTTTCTTCACATAAAATGGCAGAAATTTGCGGACACATTGCAGATTCTGTAAAAAGACCTGAAAAAACGTATGATAAAATTTATGTTTCACGTTTAAAGACAGGCGATAGACATACAATCGGTGAAAATATTATTCAGAATATATTTGAAAAAAATGGGTATAAAGTAATATATCCAGAGCAATTACCTGTTCAACAGCAAATAGGTTTGGTAAAAAATTGTAGCTATTTAGCAGGTGTTGCTGGGACGGCATTGCATCTGGCGCTATTTATGCGTCCTGGTGGTACGGTGATTCAGGTTAAACGTAATTTGGAACTTGAAGACAATTTTTTTGTTCAAAATCTGATAAATCAAACCAATATGTTAAACAGTATATTGATTTGGGGTAGTATAGAGAAAACCGCAACGAAGCATTTTACTAAGTGCCCACAGATAATAGGACCAACTGATTATTTTATAGAATTTTTACGTTCAAATAATTTTTCATTTTCTGCCGAAGACTTAATTATTCCGAAAGATACCTTAGAGGAATATAAAACTGAATTGGCTCGTTACAATGTGTTAATGGGTGGAAAGTTTTCACGTGGTATAAAGAAATTCATTACTAGATTATTTAGTTGTTTTATTCCTGGGCGTCATAATCGTAAGGTGGTTAGGGAGTTTTTAGAGCATGTACTTCATTATGAAAAAGATTTTTAAAAATCCCGCATTTGCGGGATTTTTTAATTAGTTTTTATTACAGCACTTTTTATAAGAGCAACGTCATCTCTGATTGTATCCAGTTTTATTTGTAATTTTCCGATACCTGTCTCTAATATCGTTGTACGGTTCTCTAATGCAGTTATGCGGCTATCTGCACGTGCCAAATCTTCAAGGGAAGAATCTTGTTTTGCCGCCCAATATATAACGCCCGCAATAAACGCAATTAAAAACCAACTGTTGCGTAAAAAGTCCAGCAGACCTATAACGCTTTTTGTTTCGGTTGTCATTTTATTTGCCTCGTTCTATCATCATTTCTATTTGATGAACAAGTGCGCGCTGGGCTTCCAGACCACGTAATTGTGCGTCTGTTGCGTCGGGTCCCAATACTCGTTCAATGGTTAGTTTTCGTAAATGCTTTAATACCGCGACGCCAGAAGCGGTTGAAAATGTGCGGGCGTAATTTTGTTCAATATCCTTCATATTTCTCTCCTAATTTAGATAATTGTTTCTTCCAGCGCCATTTTTGCAATTGGTGCAATGTATTTTAATTCTGCATCACTATGTAAAGATATTTTGTCTATTACGCCGCGCCTAGATAAAATTTGCAAGCCGCGTTCGACCAGTGGTCGAATGAATTCGTGCAACAAGCGTCCATATGTAGCGCCTAATATTCGCATCATGTCAGCATTACGAGCCATGATTTCTGTTGCAGTCATTTCTTTTTCGCTTAGTAACCCAAGTCTATCGGCAAGAAGCGCATGTCTTATTCTTTCTCTTAAGTCTTTCAGAATTATTTGTGATACATCAAAATTTGCGCCGGATGTTAACGGGGTTAAACCAGAAGAGCCAACTGCTTTCGGAATTATTGCCCCCGGTGTTAGATTTATATTTGACAGGTTGATTACACCATCATCATCGGCTTGCCATATGCCTGATACCGCAATAGTTGCATTTTTCAATACTAATTCTACAACTTTATTAACCGTTTTTATGTCGGGTAGTGCTCGTAATACTGGGCCACGTCCATAGATTTCACCGCTTGCGACAGACCAACGGAATATTATGTATGGATTTGTTTCGAACTTTCCTGTGGCTACGATGTTGTTTTCTATGTCGCCGCCAACATCTAGCCATGCAGTAAAATCTGTTCCAACAAGACTTTGAACAAGCTTTAAAGGCGTTTCTGGATCTTGCTTTATAGTATCACGTATGTCTGCTGGTGGTGTCCAAGTTGGATATTTTTCCATTACTTCGCGTGCAGGCATTGTGGCGGTGTGGAATACTGCGCCATTCAAGATTGCTATATCATGCATTGGAATTGCTGTGAAAGAAAATGCGGATGATGCCCCAATAGGGTTTTCTGACATGAATAAGCAAGCTGTTCCTAAAATTATTAAATCCATATAGCATTGATGAATTGTGGTATAAAAATTAGAGTCGTTAAGATTAGCACGCAGCGCAGCTGTTGCAGCATTTGCATCTGGGGAATCAGCGCTTTCTGGTATAAGCGAAATCCATAATGACTCTGGTGGTGTAAGTAAAGAATATATTGACGCCGCCAAGTTATCAACCGCATCTGCAGCGGTCGCATCAAATAGTGTTGCCGCATCGTCATCCGCCGTCGGACAGGTATAGCGTAAAGCGCTTTCCCATCTGCTTAGCCATGGGCTGCGCAGGTCAAGCGCGCGACGATACATTCTTTGTAAATCTTTTTTCATATAGTCTCCCTTGGTTATATTTTAAAATCTGTATTTGCAGAAAAAGTCTGGATTTTTCTGCCAGTTGGATGAATAGGCATTGCTGTACAGCTTATCGCGCCAGCAATAGCGTCCAGACCATCGTCATGTATACTGTGGCTGGTCGGTGTCCACCCAAGCATTTCTGCAATAAGTGGTGTAGATTGAACTCTTCTATGGGCGTGTAGTCGCCCTGAGGATAAAACGGGTTCAATTGCATCTAAAATACGGTTTTCTTTATTTTTGTTATTTGTAACATTTTGTATGTTTATGGTAAGATTTCTGGCACTGGCGACAGTTCTCATAATTTCTGGTAGTGCATTGCCGATACCATTGGTTTCAATGCAAATTCTGCGGAACCCGTGTCGTATAATAAAGTCTAGAACGATATCACACTGTCTGGCTAACGGATGTAATTCTTCATCGGGTACAACTAGGTACAAAACATCGTGTATAAAAATGTGTCTGTTTTTGTCGTCACGATAAATTAGCACACATACGCTGCCGTCAGATTTTTTTCTGCCTGATGAAGGGTCCCAATAAACTGATGCGCCAGTAATTGAAAACTCCCCTATTTTTGCGCTTTTTGAATCGAAATCCGTTTCATAAAGTTTTAACGCGTCTGGGTCTAGTCTTGCACGATCTGGTGCAATAAAATCCAGCATCATTTGTGCTGAAAAATATCTTGTGCCGACGGATTCTCGTAACTCGTCAATGCGAGGTATCGGGAAAAGCTCTGGCCAAGCAGGTGTTCCGTCAGCAGAAATAATTGGTATTTTTAATTCACGATATCCGCGTAAAAAAGGCGTTGAAAAAGCAAAATTTTTATATACTATATTTGACATGGACTTTACCCCTAAAACTTTGCCAACAAACCTAGAAGCCGAACAGGCTGTCTTGGCGGCGGTACTGATGAATAACCGCGCGTTGGAAAGGGTGTCTGAATTTTTACGACCGGAACATTTTTCTCATCCGGCTCATCAAGAAATTTATAAATTAGCAGAGCGGCAATTTGCGGCAGGTATACCTTTTGATATAATTACTGCAAAGAATTATTTAGACCAGCAAGGTGTTTTAGAGTCAGTTGGTGGTGTTGATTATTTGACTCAGTTGGCGTCTGCTGGTGCGACCGTTGTTAATGTAGAGCAGTATGGGCGCATAGTTTATGAAAATGCGATGCGTCGCGAACTTATAAACCTTGGACAATCTATAACAGATGCCGCGTTTGTTGAAGACTTAGATAATCCTGTTTCTGCCCAGATAGAAACGGCGGAACAAAAGCTGTTTGAAATGGCGTCTGCCGGTGTTTCTGAGCGAGAGGTTGCATCAATCGGCACTGCATTGCAAGACGCTTTGAAAGAAGCAGAAATAGCCTATAAAGCAGACGGCAAGCTGTCTGGTCTAACCACAGGTTTGACTGCGCTTGATAAGTCTATTAGTGGATTACACCATTCAGACTTGATAATAATAGCTGGTCGTCCTGCGATGGGTAAGACGACATTAGCAATGAACATTGCGTTTAATGCTGCAAATGCAATTCAGTACGGTCGTGCAAACGAACGGTATAAGGGCGCGGTTGTGTTTTTTAGCTTAGAAATGTCTAAGTCTCAATTGGCGGCTCGCGTTTTGTCTTCCCAGTCTAAAATACCAGCCTCTGCGATGCGCGAAGGGTCTTTGACGGACGAAGATTTTCTGAAAATGTCTCAATATGCCGATGCTATAAGCAAGGTCCCATTGTTTATAGATGACACCCCTGGTATGTCTGTTCCTATGATACGAACAAGGGCCAGACGCTTGGCGCGTAAATGTGGTGGCATTGCTTTAATTGTTATAGACTATCTTCAGTTGATGACGTCGCCTGGTGGAAAGAATAAAGATAATCGTGTTCAGGAAATTTCTGAGATTACGCGTGGTCTTAAAATGCTGGCCAAAGAGTTAGACGTTCCGGTTATAGCATTGTCTCAGTTATCGCGTAGCGTTGAATCCCGTGATGATAAACGTCCGCAGTTGTCTGATTTGCGTGAATCAGGTTCTATTGAACAGGATGCTGATATTGTAATGTTCACGTATCGAGAGGAATATTACCTGGACAACCGTGATCCGTCACAGAGAATATCTGGTAACGCTAATGAAAAGATTATCGAAAGCTATCAGCGTCGTCTTGAACGTGCACGTGGTAAGGCGGATGTTATAATTGGTAAGAACCGTCATGGTCGACCAGAAACAGTTCGTATGGCGTTCTTTGGCGATTACAGTCTGTTTGATAATCTTGATGAGATGAGCGCACGTGGTGAAAGTGATTTCAATGGTGCAATTCCAGCTGCATCGGTGAATGAAGACGTTAATTTAGAACCAACGCCGATAGACGCAGATGCGATACCTGATGACATGCCACTATAAAATATTTTGTGCTTGCTAAATTCTCAAAAATTGACTAAAATTTTGTCAAGAAATTTCAAGGAGATTTACTATGGCGCAAGAAGAAATAATTTTTCCAAATAATATAAGAAACATTCGTTTAGCCAATGGTATGAAAATGACCGAATTGGCGCGTCGGGCAAATCTGTCTTTATCGGCGGTGTCCAAGATAGAAAAGGGTGTCCGTCGTTTAAATCAAAAGCAATTATTGAATGTTTGCAATATCCTTGGGTGCAAGCTTTCTGATATATTTATCAAAGAATCAGATGAAGTTGCAGGTCAGTGGCAGAACGAGATAAAACGCCGTCTGAACGATAATGAAGACAGCGGTTTAAAAGTATTTGGCAGTGGTTTACGCAAAATTCGTCAGCAGTCTGGAAAGACTATTGCTCAGGCCGCCAAGGATGCAGGTATGACACTATCTGTCTATCATAAGATAGAGGTAGGACAGCGTGAAATCTATCAAAACGAAATAGAACCATTGGCGAAATCTTTTGCGTACACAGCGGAAACGTTGCTAGACAAGATAGCAGAGCTTTATAAATCTGGTGAGTTAAATAAACAGATAAATAAAGTCAAAGAACGTGTAAAGTCGGTGCTTGTACCTGGTAATCCATTATCTGGTCTTGATATGCATAGTAGCTTGTATGGTGCAAAACTATATGACAGCGCACGTAAGAAATTAGTTCCTGTATTTGGTGTTCCTGCTGGCAAAGCAATAACGTTTAAAAAGACAGATAAAACAATGATTGTTGCGCCTATGTCCTTAGAGGGTCACAAAAGTGTTTATGCTGTGATTCCAAATTCAAAGCGTCTTGGTGGTTTCATACCTGAGAAGTCTTACGTTTTTGCCGATGCAGAAACGCCTGCAACGGTCGGGGACTTGGCGGTATGTATAGATACTGACTTTGAAAAGATGGACGCAGAAGAAGTTGCTACGGCTCAAATCGTCAGTGTTCGTCAGGATTCTAAAGGCAAGGTATATGGTCAAGTATCATCGCCTGAAGAAAAGATTATAGGTAAGACGTTGCACAAAGTTGTAATGATTGTGATGGAATAATCGTTTTATTCAGGGGCAGGAGAGGGCAATGAAAGCAAAAGCCAGCGTTATCGCACAAAAGTTGTTAAACCTTTACCGTCAAGAACATGTGATTTTTGGTGGTTGGGCCGCTGTAAATCAGGTCTTTGTAGAAGAAGCTGATCCAGATGTTTTACGCGCTTTAAAGGAATTACCAACAGGTAAAAGCCTTGCGAAACATATAGAAAATCTTCGCAGTGGGAAAACACCTATGGATTCAATAGAACGCGAGCTGCTGCCTTATGGAGGCATGATGGCCGAGACTGTTGCACCCATAACATTGACGTCTGATGAATGGACAGAACTTGAAAACGGCATAAACAATTTTACTCCTGACCAGGAAGGACTGGATAAAATCCAAAATCTTCGCGTGGTAAGGAAATTTGGTGATCAGTGGCTGGTTGCTGTTCGTGCTGCTTTATCTAAGCGTCCAGATTTATTGGAAAAATGGTCTATTGTGAACAAGACTTACCGTGCATATTATTTATGGCGCACGGCAAGTGACATGCTAAATCAACCTTTATCAGAACGTGCACGTGCCCAGTTGCAGGTAGATATGCCAGAGTATGAAACTTATTTGCCAATGTTCGGTACGGCTGGCACAGAATTGTTAGAAAAGCTACGCGCATCTATTACTACCATGAAACCAGTAGACGATAGCGGCAATGATGGATTGAATTTTTAATCCTCCTTCGTTCTGTAAATACTATCCAATGTATGTGGGGTGCCTATATAAATCATGGTCCCAGTTGGCGATAGTATAAAATCAAGTTCACGTAATCGCTCGCGCAATGTTTCCCGTTTTTGAGCGGTATTGCTGGTATTTGGTACTTCTACGTCATCGCATATGATTAAGTCGGCGCGAAGTCCAGTTATGTTTCCATGTATACCTTGACAAGTTACTGATGGTTCTCTGATACCAATAGGTCTGTTAACGGTTATTCTGCCTTGTGCCCATTCTTTTTTCACGGCTGGTACCAAATCTTTACACATAGGGTGATTTTCTAGTATATGTTTAATATGAGCCACCATTCGCGAAGAAAGACTGTTCTCGGCGGAAAGAATAAGAATTCTTGTTTCTGGGTGCAGGTATAGGACACACGCTGCAAATATACCGACTACGGTAGATTTCCCCGAATGTCTGAATGCCATAAGCAGACCGCGATGCGGTTCTGTTTCCCATACAGAAACAAGAAATTCCATAATTTTAAGATGGTGCGCCGGTGTTGAAAAACCAAGAACTTTGTTCCATGTATCTAAGAACTTATAAAATTCGTTGTACATAGTTGTTTAACTTACAAGATCGTCAAATTTATCCAACAAAGATTGCAATAGATTAGGTTTGGCAACACTGATTTTTTTTAACTTTTCGACATTCGTTGCGCGCTTTTCTTTGTAGGGTTCCTCTGTTTCTTGCTTTAAGCGTTTCAGTACAGCACCAGTTGTCAAACTATTGCCAGATACACCTGATGCGCCATATTTTGCACGTTGGGTTGCAAGAGTCTTTTTTACCAAGTTTGTTTTTTCTTTCTCATCTGCGGCCATGTCTGCCAAAATTTTTTGACGTTCGTTTTCGGCCTCTTTCTTTGAATCATGATAGTTCAATACGGAAGTAACGTCAGATACAAGTTGTCCCATTATATTAATCCTTTTTTATTTTAAACCGTATAATACCCATAAATGCTTATGGACAATACTGTGGTTGGTAATTGTTCACTGCTAGAAATTTTCCACGGAGCGTTCACACAATTTCGTTGGCAACCAAGTAAATTTATTGATATGTCACCATCGTAACCAGCGGCAGCTTCATCATAGATATCATTTGGTAAAGAAGTTCTGATATCATTTATAAATAAAGTTTTTGTGTTTAATACTCTGGCAGAGATTTTTCTAATACGCAGCATTTTTGCGTTGTGACCAGAAGTTCGTAAAGGCAATGCTTCTGTCTCATACGAAAAGGTATATTTCCCAGCATCATTTAATGCGCTTGCGGAAAATTTTTCTAGGTAGAATTTATTCTCTCTTTCGACTACAACATTAGTTATACCGTCAACGGTTGCGACAGATATGAATTTACCGTCGGTCTTGTATTGTGCCCAGGCTGAGATTCCTAAGGCTGAGTTTTGATTTAAAACTGCCATGTTTCCATTATTCATAACTACGAAAAGCTGACGCGTGTCTTCGTTATATGATAAATCAATTGGTTCCTGCATCAGGTGTTTTGCCTGCGTGCATAGGTCTTTGGCGTTGTAATTTTCACCAAGTGCATCCAAAGATAATTCCCGAATGTCTTTTTTAGTGCTTGATATGAAGACAGTAGACCCTTCTATTTTTTGTGGCGGCAAATATCTTGATGCAACGCTTCCAACGGAAGTATGTTGCTTTATATCAACAACAGACGGGGTAAGGGGTTTGCTTGAAATTGCCCATTCCCCAGAATTAGTAAGAATTTGTAGATTGTCACTGCTTACAATTGTGCATATCTGTTGGCGTTGTTCTGACAATAAGGTTAAGAATATAGCTTCGTCATCAAGACCTGTTCCTACATTAAAGTTATTATGTCTGCCAACCTGAGACATCCATACACCACTTGGCCATGACCGCGAACCGCCAAAAACTAGTCTGTCTTGGTGAAATGTGATACTGCATGGCCACCCACGTTTTTTACTAAATGCGGCTTCATACCATTCGGTAATTGCACTGCCTGGTAAATTAAACGTTTGATTTGTATAAGCTTGTACGACTGTTGGACTAGTATATTCTGTTATTTTCCATTGGTTGTTCAGTAATAATATCAGACTGCCAACGTCATCTTCTGTCCAAAAATTTTTATTTGTTGTTAGTGTTGCGTAGTTATTACCAGCTGGATTAGTGGTGACAAATATTTTTATTCCATCCGCATCATCGAATTTCATGAATGGCATATTTATTGTCATATCAGTTTCGTTTCTTGAGAAGTCAAATTCTGTTAAAACAAATCTGTCATCTTCTTTTTTTAATACATATGGTTGATAGTCTGGATGTACAAAAATCATGGTATCAAGGCGTTGAGCATATTGTATTTTTTTTACATCATCAAATTGCCATGGTGCCAATATGTCACGGACTCTGGTGCTACCACTATACATCATAAGGTGACCATCTGTTAGAACAAGTACATAATTTTCATTTTCACTTACGGAAAATGGTATTAATCTAGCTGAGCCGCTGATGCTTGTAACAGTTTCCAAACCACGTCTACGTCTTAGCCCGCCACCAGATATAACGTCCATATTCTCCAATTTAGATAAACCATTTAAGTTGTCCTTTGTGAAAAAATCTTTGGAGACTTCACCGTCAGCGAATGAATTTTGTGTTTTTATAAAATCTGCTGCCATAGCGCGCCTCCTATTTTAAAAACGAGCGTTTATAAGTGAAAAATTTTCTATATTATCACGGTTCGTAGATATTGTACTGTCTATAAATTTTGCCGATTGTAATTCTGTTTCGTATAGTGCGGCAAGCATTCGGAACACGTTTTGATCACCGATAAGTGGAATGCAAAATTCCATTGCTAACTTTGTTGCCGCCAAAGACACAAAGTAACTTGGAAATTCTTCTGGTGGTACTTGAACTATTGCAGTTATAGAAATTTTTTTTAGTTTTGATATAACCTTATTGCCTATTATTTCGCCATTACATTTGATTACGCGCAGGCATTGTTTAGGTATAAGAAAATTGCCTTTATCGTCTGGTGTTAAATCAAAATGCTTGCAAGCAAAACGCCAAGGGTGCATAGCCAGTAACGTATCTATTACGGAATCAAACAAAGTTCTTGATAGTTGGGCCGCAGGGGAATCTTCAACCAAAGATTGAATTGGTGTTTCTCCAAGCTTCAATAGGGCCATAGAGCATAAGTCAATTTTTGTATGCATAAAGAACCTTTTTATTTATAAAAACTGGGGGGTATAAATTTTGCCCCCAGTTGGTTTGTTTAAGCTAAATCAGTAACGGTAATGTTTTCATCGACAGTAATTTTTTTAATGGACGTTGTGTCGGATGCATTTATTATTATCACGTCACCTGTGTTCATCAAAGTTTTAACGCCGTCAAAATATCCTGCTGCGCTGATTGTAGACATTGCTTCTTTTGCCGCATAATGCCACAGAGTAAAACCATTAGCGTATGCAATTACGGATAAATTTTTATTTTGAAATGCCATTTCTAGTTCCTTTGTTGTTATTAGGTTAGTATCACATTAAATTTATTCATCTGTGTCTTTGCATTTGATGCGGACGATACCGTCGTTATCAATCAAAACGGCACCCTGAGACATACTATTGCTAATGAAGTGTGCTGCACGCTCGCCATGCCAAGAAATGTCTGTTTTTACCTCTTGACCGCACGCATGGCCTATGCTGGTTGCGTGATACATAAAACAGTCTCTATTTTCCGTAGATAGTGGCAAATCGTTATATAGTACCCATGTGATGCCAAGCCATTTTTTAGATGCGCCACCGGAAATTAAAGGCAAATTGTCGCCAACATAATCTGCTGAAACGAACTCGTCCATAGACAATAATTCATTCCATTGATGTACACCGACAACAGCGAATCTACGTCCATCATCAGGAACATCGTTTTGGTTCAGAACTTCCAGTGCAGACAAAATTAAGTCTTTGGTTAAGCCAGTAGAATAATCGCCGACAGAAGTACTTGATTGTTTCATTGCGGATACAATCAGTTCGTCAGTTTTTCTGCCCAATGCATATGCACCAGCAGAGGCAACTACGCGACGTTCATCTACGTTAGTTTTTAATTCATCCAATGCATCAACCCAATCGCCGGCATAGTAATCTTGTAATACGCACTCTACAGGTTCATGATTTAAGTTCATAACAGGAACAATCCCGTGACGAGATTTTGTGCTGGCAGTTCCGCGTCCAACTTTCTGGAATGTTGTAGAGGCACCTATTACACCTGATTTGCTGCGAACTGTAGAACGCAATTTTGTGCCCATTTGTTGATAAGCCAAATGAACATCAGCTTCGAATTGTTTTACAAAAGCTTGATCAATAGATGTAGACATTATTTAAATCCTTTTTTTAAGAACAAAAAAAAGACGTAATGAAAATTACGTCAAAATTTACGCAAGGTTGTGCTTAAATTGCGCCACACGTAAATGTATATTTATCAGGGTCCTTTGAAGGATTATCCATAAAATTAATAATAAAATATTCAGTCAGACTTTATGCAATCTGACTGAATATTTATAATAAAAAAAATCCCCGACTAAACGGGGATTAAAAATTTATTTTTTCTTTGCCGGTGCTTTTTTTGCAACAGGCTTTTTCGCTGCTACTTTTTTAGCAGGAGCTTTCTTAGCAACTGGTTTTTTCGCAGCTACTTTCTTTACAACTGCTTTTTTTGCAACAGGCTTTTTTGCCGCTACTTTTTTAGCAGGAGCTTTTTTAGCAACTGTTTTTTTCGCAGCTACTTTCTTTGCCGGTGCTTTTTTTGC
>DVNO01000011.1 GCA_018714345.1 Candidatus Enterousia avicola
AATGTAACGTACTCGTTGTAAATCGGTAATAGAACGTTTGCTCCAGGAAGAGTTATGTTAGATTCACCACCTTGAATCATACCACTTTGACCATAGTCGCATTTAAACGTTGCTATGTATGCAGTCATGTCGCGCTCTGCCGCACTATCGGCATTCTGCTCCGCTAATGCAGATGCTACTTGCATCCCACCAATTCCCATTGCACCTATACTTGCACCACCAAGTAACTTGTTAGCCGTTGATTGCTCTCGCTTTTTCATCGCATCCGCATTCTTCTGTAACTCTTCTATCTTCGCTTTGGAATCTTCTTCTGATAGGGTGGACACGCAAGACTTTTTATCGTCACTTACGCGTAAATTGTCTTTACAATCATCAACAATACATACTTCAGAATTTGAAGCGGCATCCCATTCTCTGTGTGCGGCGATGGCATTTTTTGGCATGGTTTCGCAATCACCAGATATTTCTACACATTTCCCATCTTTAGGGTCGTATCCACCATCACAATCAGTTGCATGACATACTTTATTTTTGAGCTCGCCAGCTGTTGCGTGTTCTATCTGTTTTATTTGCTCTTCTGTACAAGGACCTTCACTTTTTTCGCAGGCTGTTCCAGCGTCGTTTGGAAGGTAAGTCTTGTTACATTTGCGTATCTCACAAACAAGCTTGTTATCCTTCCATTTATATTTTGCTTCAGCTGCATTTGGATCTCCAGAATCGCATTTTTTCCCAACTTTGTCTTCGCAAGCGTCTCCTATTTGAATAACTGTACAGTTATCTGAGTCGTCAGTACAAAAGTCTTCGCAAGGCCCCTTTTCTGCCGATGAACCTAAGCATATGTAGCTAGTCGCAGTAGAAGAACTTTTTACACTTTTAAGATTGGTTAGCACATATCTGTCAGACACGCATGCTGTTGGATAGCATTTTTCTGAATATACATCGTAAATTTCTGATTTGTTATTCCCCTTTGCTTGACAAGCTATTATTTGCGGTGTCTTAAGTCTAACTGCACTTATTTTCATTTTTATGGTTAAATTTTGGCCGGCGGTAACTGTCTGGGGCTCATAACCAATGTATGATACTTCAATTTTATTATTTTCTGGAACATTGTTTATAGAAAAATTGCCGTTTTCATCTGTAGAGATTCCTCTAGTTGTGCCAGATACAAGAACAGCGGCCCCCAGTAAAGGTTCGTTGTTTTCATCAACAACCCTACCAGATACTGTTATATTTGCCATAGCTGGTAATACAGAGAAAATAGCTAAGAAACTTATTAAATATTTTTTCATTTTGACTTATGTTTTTCTATCTTGAAGAGACCCCTCTTGTAGATAAGGTTCTAATTCCAGTATTTAGCTGTGGTAACTTCGAACTAGTTATCCCTATACTTGTATCTAAGTTAAGGGAAACACTCTCACAAATACCAGTTGTAGTATTAAACTTTCCGCCATTTGAGCATATACAAGTCAATGAAGTGTTATTCCAAGTGCCACCTGCAATTTCACAACGGGATTCAAGGTCACTTGCTTTTATAGATTTATCTTCCTTGCACGTTCCTGTAAAGTCATCGTAGATTTCACCTTCTGGGCACTCTGGTTCGCTACAAAAATTATCTTTCCACGTTCCACCATTGGCTTCGCAGTTTTCTTTTAATTCTTCTTGTGCAGGTCTGCTATCTTCTTCTGACTCTTCTGAGGAAGCTTTTTCTGTTTCTTCGTCTGTTTGTTCTGAAGCGGTTCCGTCTTTATCTCCATACGAGTCTTCGTGTTCTTCTTTAGCTTCTTTCAAAGCATTTTCTGCCTTTTGTCTATCAATGGCTCTTCCTATTGCACCAGAAGTTATTGCACCAGCAGCAACGCCTAGGCCAGAACCAAGTAATGCTGAAGATGCTGATGTTTGCTCACGTGTAAGACGATATGCGTTTTCCATAAATGTTGTCACGTCAATGCCAAACCAGTCTGGGGTACAACTAAATACGTCACCTGCATATAATTTCTTAGATGCGTAAAGCGTTGTGTTCTCGCCAGCATAGAAATTTACAGTATAAACACAACTAAACGTACGTTCGTCAAACATAGCCCCCAACTTGTCACATTCATTGGACATTTGATCACGTAAGGCATATAGCCGCTTTTCGTCTTCTTGAACTTGAATCTCGGCATCTTGGCGTAAATTTCCAAATACAAGCATTGCACGTGCAGCCAGACCACTGTCTTGTTCTTTGCAGTTGTTGGCAATTGTCTTACATTTTTCTATTGCAACATCACCAAGACTTTTATTTAGACATTTTGTAAAAGTTTCTCCACATTCTGTCATTATGCAATCGTTATATTGATTGCCACAGGTTATAACAGAGTTATAAGAAGCTAAGTTGGCATTTAAATCTCGGTCTGCTTTTATTTCTGTCGCAAACAAGGTATATTCCCTGCCACTGCAATCAGAATCTAATCTACAAGATTCCAGCTTGTTACCCCATTCTGTATCTGTATCGCCACTACATTTGGTGAAATCTTCCCCACATTTTTCTTGCATACAGCTGCGCAAAGATATGTCACACGCATTGCCATTGCCAGATTGAGTCTTTTTACTGGCCGTTTCTATGGCGTCCTGTGCGTCCAATGCTGCGCGTTGCTGGCGAATCATTTCAGCAAGATTTTCAGCAGAAGAATCCGTTGTACTTGTGCTTGATGATGATAAAGCTGTATCAAATTGAGATGCTTTGTTTTCTACGATTATTTCTTCTTCTACGGGTTCGGTAATTGTTTCTTCCCCTGTTTCTGTGGTCTCAACAGCTTGCAAATTTGTCGTTGCTGTTGGCATGCGTCCAGTAACCCTAGTAGATGAAGATACCGTTGGTCTTGAAGAAGCTGTTGTAGAACCGCGCGCTACCACTGATGCAGCAGGTGATGCAAACGTATACATTGCCATTACTGACGCACACAATGCGATGTGAGAAATAGAAATTTTCGTATAAAAATTTTGTTGTCTTTTCTTCATCTTTGACCACTTGTTAAAGTAACTCACACGCTACTTCATAGAATTTACAAAACTGTTCTGCCGCCTCATGTTCTGAGTTGTATGTGCTTGCTTCTGGGTCGCACTTATTGGGCATGCTACGCTGGCAGATAGTGTTTATGCAATCATTTAGAGCTTTATTGTCTTTACAGGCCGCCTGTGCCGAATATAGCTTTTGCTCTCTTGCGGTCTGATAGGACTCTACTATGCTGGTGATTAAATTTTCTGCGTTATTTACAGTCGTAGTTCTTGCAGACGAAAGGTCGGTTCTGATTTGCGCTATGTAATCACCACAGCCGGTTGCCTCAACACTACAAGACGAAAAAAAGTTATTAAAACTTTCTTCCTCTGCGCAAGCACTATAGTCAGGACCACATCTCTTTTCATCTGTTAAACATGCCCGAATCGTTGTTAGACAGCTTGACTCCGTAGCAGTCTGATTGTTTGCCGCGGCAATTGTTGCGTTCATCTGTGCGGTAACGCCAGCCGCTTTACAGGATTGTTCTATTAAATCGTCATATGCTTCAGAAACATCGTCGGTTGTGCAGCCAGACACCTTTTCTATACATTGTTTTGTTGCCCACACATAACGTTGACCAGGATCTGTCGGAGCATCTTTTAACTCTTTTTCTGTAAGTGTATATCGTGCCGATTGTCCCAATGATAAGCTTTGCATGGCTTTAGTTGTCGGTGGGGTTCCCGCGTTCGCCGTCCCGCAATATTGACAACGCGCTGCAGGATTTGAGTTGACATTTATGGCGCACACGGAATCTAAGCATCGCGTTAAATTCATTTGAGAACACGTAGCACCAAAGACTGCACCAGGAAAGGCTATAAAGCCAAATACAAAAATTATGATGTTCTTTTTCATTTCTCTCTTCCATGAAAGTATACCAAAAAATGAAACATCTGCAAAGAGAAAATAAGAAAGTAGAAAAGAATTGAACTTTGTATTGACAAAACTTATTGTTTGTACTACGGTTAACGGTGTACACAATAATTAAAGGGCTAAAAAATGAACTGGAAAAGAATATTCGCCGTTGGCACGCCGATTGTTGTTGCTGCTGTCGCGGTCGTATTTGTGGCAAAAAGTTGTTCAAATACAGGCAACTCTGTTAGTAATAGTAACGATGCAATTCTTAAAGAAATTGTTGATGCCAAAGGTTTGATAGAGTCTGTGGGTAAACAAAATCGTGAATTACGTGATTCAGTCGCGTTTTATAAAGATCAGGCTGGAATGTGGCGTGATTCAACAGATTTTTATAAAGAGGGCTTACGTGACTGTGAAAAGTCTAAAAAATCAACAAGAAGAAAAGTTAATCCTGTTACACCTGCGCCTAAACCTGTTGTAAAACCAAGACAGGATGTGAGAAATGACTTAGGAACCACTATAACGCTTTCCAAAGAGTCGGAAAATGTTGGAAACATTCTGGTAAACAATGAAAAAGGCAATGCTGTTTCTAAAACAGAAATTTCTTTAAGAGAAGGCAGCGTTAATAGCGGTAACATATTAGTGAATAACGGTGGCGTAATGAATATATACGATGACCAAAACTCTATAGATTCTTTGCGCAACGCTGTTGATTCTTTGATACAACAAAATAAAAAGCCTTCTGCGTCGGCTTCTAGTGTTGTGACAGTAAAGGTTAGAAAAAGATATTATCGGACTCGTTAATATCTTAAGTGTAGATAAAAATCCTCCAAGATATTTCTTGGGGGATTTTTTGTGCAAGTTTTTTCTAGACATACAATTTAAATGTATGTTAGAATGACCTGTACAGAGAGAATTTTTAATGAAATATATCAGATTATTACTGTTGGCAATTTTCTTTATTCCTGCTGCGTCTTTTGCTGCGACGGTTTCTAATAATGAGTTTATGGTTGCTGCACAATTGCTGTCTGCAGCAAAAAATGCTGATATTCAGCAGGTTCAAATTTTGATAAATAATGGTGCTAACGTTAATTACGTGGATAGTACAGGACTGTCGTTGGTTTGTACAGCCTTGATGAATAATGATGTTAGGGCGGCGCAGATTTTACAAATGTATGGGGCAGACGCATCACAATGTGATAGGCAGATAAAACAATATGAGTCTCGAACTACACCACAAAGTAGTGGGGGCTTGTTCAGCGGATTGTCGTCCGCCCAGACAATATCTTTGGCGGCGGCGGGTGCCGCCGTTGTTGTAGGTGGACTTTTTTTATTAACTGATTGGTTGGACCCAGGAAACGACAATGGCGGTGGTTCGTCTAGTGGTGATAGACCTGGGGGCGATACTGGCGGAAATACCGGTGGTACGGCAACTGCAACTGGGGAAATTCCTGTTGGCCCGGCTTACTTTACATCGACTGGTGAAATAGCTTATAGCACAGCGAAGTATCAAGAAAATTTGGCTTTATGGGATCCGAGTGCCGGTGGGGTTAGGGCGGCAGATTTTAATTATTTCAGACCGACAGAACAGCCAACGAATAGTTATATTTCTGATAATATTTTGTTACCGCTGCAGAATTATTTGCTGATTATGCACGGGTATTCTTCTTTTGCAAATGGATATATGGGACAATACACTTTCCGTGATTCAAATAACAATCCGCAGAAAGTTCTGAATACAACTGGTGGTGGGCGCCCAATTCGTACGGCTATTATTACAGCAAATGGCATTAATCCAGAAGGTTCTGCTGGACGTACCACAGAGGGAATTACATGGGCCAATTCTACGGCGTTGAATGCTGATACTGGTGCTTATGATAAGTATGTTAACTACAACGACCCAACTGGTGGAAATTTTGGAACTGAAATTTCTGGCTTTGATATGTCGGGAAGTGGTACTGCATTGAATCCTTTTGCAACCTCAACGGAATCTGCTATCGCAAAGATAGTTGGTGGTTGGGAGGCTGGTGGTCGTGCATACGGTGATTTGTTTGGTTTTGCGCCCAATAGCCAGTTGGCAATATACCGAACCGGAAATGGAAAAGGGTGGGTTGATATCACAAATCCAACCGAGGGGGCAGTTGTTGGAACTTTGACTGATTCTGGTGTCGCTGGTACGGCAGGGCAGATTAATTCTGGTGATACCATTACTCTGAATGGGGTTACTTATACTATTTCTTCTGCGTTATCTGATACAAGTGTTACAAGACCAACTATTACTGTAAATGGCACGAAATATTACGTCGGTGCGGGTAGTTCAATGTTTAAAGGAACCTGCACTGGTGAAAGCTGTGACAATGTTTCTGATATTGCTATTTATCAGGGAACTGATGGTTATTATTACGTTAACACTACTGGTGGTACAACCGTCGATGCAGTTTATGTAATAAATGATAATAATATTTATGCACAAAAAGAATTGCAGGATATTGATATAAATACATTCGAAACATTGTTTAATTTGCCAAAAAATTCTTATCAAATAGGGGATAGAAACGGAATGGCATCTATTGCTGTTGCTGTTTTAAATCCTGATGCTCGTGATACTTCGTATTTGACAATGGATGGAGTGGAATCTTACATATCATTGTCTGGTGGAAATGAGTTAACTGCGTTTATAAATTTGGTAAACAATTATTATGAAAAGAATGCTGATGCGCCAAAGACACAGGGGCAATACGCAAATGAATTATTTGGAAATTATATGGGTAATGTTCCTGTTCTTGTAATGCCGGCTGGTGAATTTAATTATGGCTTGGGCGAGGGTAAGTCTTTATCTGTTTTAGATGCGACATTTGAGAATTATGCACCAGCGTTATATGAAAATTTAGAACATTTATTTATGACAGTGGTTGCTGTGCAACATTCGAAAGGTACGTCCGAGGCAGAAACAATTGCTGGTTATGGAAACGGAACCGGGGAAAGTTTTGGACCTTTGTACTTATCTGCTTGGACGGATAATAATGGTACACCAGATGATACATCTGATGATACGACTTATATGTCACGTAAATGCGGAATTGCAGGGCTTGGTATAAATGGTGTAGATCCGTGGTGCTTTTCTGCCGCAGGTCCCACTGCTGAAATGGCGACAGCGTCTGCCGCTGGTGCAGTTACGGCGCTGACTGGTGCTTTCCCTTATATGAACAGTGGGGAAATATTTACATTGATGGCTTTGACCGCAGATGGGCCGTATTTGGCAACAAATGATTCTGGAACGGCCTTTACCGTTGATAATCTTGTTGCATATCTTAAGAATATGTATTCTTTGCCGCCAGATTATCATGCAGATCAATTAACTGGGCAGGATTATCTGGATGCTTTCGCTGAAGTTTATGGGTACGGTATGATAAATTTAGAGCGTGCCATGACACCTGGTAAGAAGATTTATTTCTATGACGGCTCAAATATAGTTTCGGCAAATGGTAATGCTTATTGGCGTGCGGCATCTAATACGCTTTTCCGTGCATCATCGGCGTTTAGCCCGTCAACAGAAACCATAAGCGCGCCGTTCTTTGATATATTGGAAAGCGTTAATGGTGATATGTCTATGCCGCGTATATGGAAAAATGAGTTTGCGCTGGGGGCGTCAAGTAAGCGTGGTTTGTATATGGGCGATGTGTTGGGCGAATTCAAAACTCGTAATGACGCACCTGAACGTATGCGTTTTGGGCAATTTGGTTTCTCTATGTCGGTATCTGAAAAAGCTTATGCTGATAATCTGAATGGTTTAGATAACATGCGTTTGGATTATACTTCTGGTAACTGGAATTTTGCAGCAGATTATCAACGGCATTTTACAGATGGTGAATCCAGATTTGATGGTATGGCTAATCCTATTTTAGGTATGATGTCGAATGCTGTGTCTTCTGATGCCGTTTATGAAAGCGGACGTTGGGCTTTTGGAGGGCGTGTATATTCTGGTGCAATTACAGACGAGACGATGCTGGACAGTGACCCGACGTTGGCTTCTCAGTATGAACCAGCACGTTTGGGTTTGATGCAGGGTGCACAATCAGACATAAGCTGGCAGGGTGAAAAATTTGGTTTCACGTCTTCTGTTGGGGCGGCTTATGAAACAAATACTTTGTTGGGTGCACAGACAGGTGGTCTATTAGATATGGGAAACGGGAGAACAACTTATGTTGATACGGAATTCCGCTATAGCCCGATTGAAGATGTTATGCTGAAATTGCGCTCCACTTTTGCTCGTACTGTTACAGATGCTCAGGGACAATTCATTCTAGGAATTTCTGACATTAATTCAAATGCTTTTGCTTTTGGCGTTGATGCCGGAAATTTCAGTTTTAGTGTATCACAACCTTTATCGGTTAGTGCTGGAAGTCTGCAATATCCATATGCCGATTATGATATAGTAGATCTTGGGGACGGAAAGTATGATTTGTCCGTAACAGATATGCATATAGAGACGGTTAATTTACAGCCAGAACATCGTGAGGTACGTTTTTCTGGTGCATATCGTCATAACTTTGGTGAGTTTACTGATGGGGCTGTTGGATTTATTTATCGTGTGAACCCTAATAATACAAGCGAATTTGGCAATGAGTCAATATTTATGATGAAAATGACTCATCGTTTGGGAATTTAGTTCTTGGTAAAGAATTCGTCCGGCAACATCCCCGCAGGAAAATAATCCTGTGGGGGCGTTTTTATCTTGATAAAAAAATTTTTTGGTTTACTATAACTTGACAAAAACAAAAAAGGTTTACAACACATGAAGTTTTTTGAAATTGTAAAAGATTATTTTGCACCAGCATATAGCAACAAGTTTGCTAATTCAGTAGAAGACAGTAAAATTTTATCTCAACTTGCTAAGGACGCTTTGTTTCTAAGGGCAAGTAATGGCAAGAATTATTATTATTATTTTCCTAAAGGACGTACAAATATCGGTGTTGCGCAGTATTTGTTACGCAGGAATGGCATTAGTGCGAAGAAGCACAACAGTAAATATTATTATGAGGGCTGTTTAGTTTTGAGAGTACCTAAGAACACAGTGTATAGAAATGCAAAACTTAAAACTTTTATCGAAAGTATAGATGTTAATACGAATTATTTTGATGACGATAAGTTGCAATTACTTTTGCGGAAAGTTTGTCAGCAAATGAAGGGCAATGTGAAATAAAAAAAACGCCATTTGGCGTTTTTTTTATTTGCTGACCACAACCATAGCTGTTCGCATGACGGTATCGCCAAACATATAACCAGATTGTAATTCTTTGACAATGGTGTTTGGTTTCGGTTTGTTGTCTGCGTCCTCAGATTCAACTACTTGTATAGCATTATGAAACTGTGGGTTTAGTACTTGTCCAACCGATTCGATTTTTGTTATGCCAATTTGTGCGAAAGCGTCATTCATAGCCTTGGCCATCGATTTAATTCCTTCGTCATTTGGCGCGTGTTGTTGGGCTGCCTCTATCGCGTCCATTACAGGAAGAAATTTCTTCGCGACAGACATTGCACGATTGCGGGCACTAGATTCTATATCTAACGCCGCACGACGACGGGTATTTTCTAGCTCCGCTGCCAGACGTAAAAATTTATCGGTTAATTCCGCAATTTGGTTATTTAATTTTTCTATTTCTGTGTCTGTATCATTTACAGATTGGTCTGAATCTGGTGCAATGTCAGACGATGCCACAGTATCTTGTTGTTTTTCAATTGCGTCATCAGAAACAGAAACTTCATGTACTTTTACTTCTTTTTCGTCCATATTTATACCTGCCTGTCCAGTATTTCTTGGGGGGAATGTTTTTCATCCCCCTTCGTTTTACTATATATTATTTTACGCTGGTTATTATAGGTATGAAATCGTCAGGTTTCAAGGATGCCCCACCAACTAGTACTCCATCGACGTTTGGTATAGTCATTATGCTTTCCGCATTAGAACCTTTTACGCTTGCACCGTATAAAACGGGTGTTTCTGATAAACCCATGTCAGACAATGTATCAGCTATTAATTTATGAGCTTCTGCTATTTCTTCCGTTGTTGGTGTTAAGCCAGCACCTATTGCCCAGCGTGGTTCGTATGCGACTATAATGTCTTTGTCTATGTCGTTTGGTATAGATTCTCTTACGCCAGATTCTATAATTTCCATTGTTTTGCCAGCTTGTTTTTCTTCCATTGTTTCCCCAACGCATACAATTGGCGTTAATCCAGCTGATAAGGCTGCTTGGACTTTCTGACGAACAATATCATTTGTTTCATTATGGTATTGGCGGCGTTCGCTGTGACCAACTATAACATATTTTGCACCAGTATCTGCAATCATCTGTGCAGACACTTCACCTGTATATGCACCGTGATCATGTGTGCTTACGTCCTGGGCACCTAAAGAAACGCGTCCACCATCTATCCCCAGCATTGTATAAGGAACACATAGAATTATTTCGTTTTCTGTTTCTACGTTTTGTAACGATTTTACCATATCTTGTAAGCTTGCGCGGCTGCCATTCATTTTCCAATTGCCAGCAATTACTTTCATTGTTTTTCCCCTTTATTTTAATTGATTTTTTAGCTATCGTTTTGCTATGGTAACGCAAAAGGGGATTAAATGCTAGAATATTTACGTAATGCAGCGGATAAACCTGTTGCAAAAATTTTGATTGGAATTTTGGCCTTTTCTTTTGTTGGTTGGGGCGTGGCAGAATGGATTTTTGGTAATGTCGCCGGTGATACTACGCTTGTGCGCGTCGGCGATGCAGAAGTTACTATGCAACAGTTTAGTATTGAGAAAAATAGGCAGTTGGCAAACATGACGCGTGAACAGCAGCGGGCGACTTATGCTGACCCAGCTTTAACACAGGCGTTGAACAGTCAGATTATGTCATCATTAACCACACAGGCAATGGCGGATAACCGTGCAAAAGATTTGGGTTTTGTTGTATCTGATGCGCAGATTGCTCGCGAGATTCGTAGTTTCCCAGATTTCCAGTTAGATGGTAAATTTTCTACGTATATGTTTGACACTGTCCTGGCTAATAGTGGCTATACAGAAGCAAGCTTCGCTGATGTTTTGCGTAAGCAAACCCTGCGTGGTTATGTGCTGGGCGCGATGTCTTTCCCATTGAATGTACCAGATTTTGCTGTGGAAGCTTTGTATGATGCAAGATATAGTCAAAGACAGATAAATTATGTTACAGTCGATTTTTCAGACTTTGATGTAGGTACGCCAACTGATGAACAATTACGTATGTTTTATGAACAAAATCCTTATGTCGTGCCAGAGCAACGTACAGTCTCTTATGTGTTAATCCCAGCTGATATGGACAAGCCTGATAGTTATGACGCGGCTTATGAGCAGGCTGTTTTGGTAGAGGATGATATCATTGCAGGTGAAAGTATGTCTGATGCGGCCGCACGCCATAAAGCTAAATATGTTGCATTGGGGACGTTTGATAAAGGAAACAGACCCGTAGATGAAATTCTTACGGACAACATGTTGGCGCGTGTATTTGATATGGAAGAGGGCTTAGAAAGTGAATTGATAGAAACTAAAAAAGGTTTCTTGATAGTTCGTGTGGATAAAATATTACCGTCTCATAACGCCGAGTTTGAAGATGTAAAAAGTTCTTTGATATCAGATTGGCGTCGTGCAGAACAGCGTAAACAAGCGTATGTTCGTGCGAATGAATTGTTGGTAGATTTAAATCAAAATGATGTGTTGAACGGAAAAAAGACGGCAACGGTAACTCGTACATCTGGGGCACCTTTGGATCTTTTGAGTGCAACATTTAATTCTGAAGTAGGCAGCAATTCTATAGTTAACGGTCAGAATGCATTCTATGTTTTGCATGTAGAAAAAGATATTGCACCGAAAGTAGACGATAAAAAAATGGCTGACTTGCGCAAAGAATTAGAAGGTACGGCTAACAAAGAAATAATTGAAGATTATAATGCATTTCTAATTCGTGAGTATCCAGTTGAAGTAAACGAAAAAGTTTATAATCGTTTCTTTGCAAAATAAAAAAACGCCCGAAAGGGCGTTTTTTAAGATAGTTTATGAATTACCAAACCACTACGTAATTTAGGCTCAAACCATGTTGTCTTAGGTGGCATAATATTTCCTGTATCTGCAATGTCTATGATTTGACGCATTGTCACAGGGTATAGCGCAAAAGCCACTGCCATTTCACCAGAGTCTACACGTTTCTGTAATTCACCTAAACCGCGAATTCCGCCAACGAAATCGATTCGTTTGCTGGTACGTAAATCTCCTAAATTTAATATCTTATCGAATACTAAGTTCGATAATACAGTAACATCCAGTACACCGATTGGGTCGTTATCATTATATGTGCCAGGTTTTGCGGTTAAAGAGTACCACTTCCCATCTAGGTACATTCCAAAGTTGTGTAATTTATTTGGTTTATAAATTTCTTTACCCATTTCAACCACTTCAAACGAATCGCGTAGTTTATTTAAAAATTCATCTGGCGTTAAACCATTTAGGTCTTTTACCACACGGTTATAATCGATTACCTTTAGCTGGCTTTCTGGGAAAATTACAGCTAAGAAATAGTTGTACTCTTCGTTGCCTGTATGATTCGGATTTGCTTTGCGCTTTTCTTCACCAACCAGCGCAGCCGCAGCCGTTCTGTGGTGCCCATCGGCAACATACATTGCTGGAATTTCTTTAAATATATCTGTTATACGATTTATTATCTTTTCATCTTCTATCTTCCAAAAAGTATGACCGAAACCGTCTGGGGCAACAAAGTCATATTCTGGTGCGTGTGTTGCAACATAGTCAGAAACGATTTTATTCATTTCTTCAACGTCTGGATATGCGAAGAATACTGGTTCGATATTCGCGTTTTGAATGCGTACGTGAATCATACGATCTTCTTCTTTGTCTTTTCGTGTCAATTCGTGTTTTTTTATTTTTCCAGTCATGTAATCTTCAACATTTGCAGCAGCTACTAAACCATATTGCGTTCTGCCGTCCATCGTTTGGGCGTAAATGTAGTACATTTCTTTTGGGTCTTGAACCAGCCACCCGCGTTGTTGCCATAACTTAAAGTTTTCTACGGCCTTGTCATAAACTTGTTGACTATGTTCATCGGCGATTGGGTCAAAGTCAATTTCTGGTTTGATTATATGCAATAATGATTTCTCACCAGCTTCGGCCTTGGCTTCGGCAGAGTTCAAAACGTCGTATGGACGAGATGCAACTTCTGCTGCCAATTCTTTCGGTGGACGTATACCTGCAAATGGTTTTATCTTCATTGTGACTACTCCTTTTCGGTTTTATTAAATCGTCTAAGTAGTATTATACACCTTTGTAGATAAAACCTAATATTTTATTTTTCGACGTATGCAGGAATTATCGTTTCGCTTTTTGCCTCGTCAAGAGGGTATGATTGAAACTGAATTGTAGAAAAATCTATTTTATTCAAGTCTATTGATCGTAATGTCCTATTATACATTGTATGATAGTAAACAATTCTATCATGCATATCTGTTGCAATCGTCCATTGTGTGGCGGATGGCATATTAACTGGTGCTTTACCAATAGGAAATTCCGTTCCCAAAGGTACATCAAAATTATTTAGTATATGAAATGCTTGCAAAACAGAATCAAATGATGTGTCTTGTTGGATAGAGTAGGTCTGTAAGAAAGATGCTCGAACAAACCGAGAAGGAGGGGTAAAGTCGCCCGGTAATCCAAGTAGACCAGAACCTGTACCAAACGCTGATAATGTTATATTACCCATCTTTGTGGGGCCTGCTGTTCCAGATTTAAGATTTACATAATTGTTTAAGTTTTTTATTTGCCACGGATATTCAGGTGAATTAGTTAAAACCCCAAGTTCACTATCGTAAACTTGTGCTTCTCCATTTATAAACTCAATTATAATTTGCTTGCCAGATGGCTCTGTTACGCGCCAGTGAGCAGTTGATGCACGTGGGTCTATACTAGTAACTCGTATATTTTTGATTGCTTCTTTTACTTGTTCTACACTAGAGAATCTTGATAATATCCACGATACTAATTGAAAGTCTGATATTGTATTTGCTTTGTACTCAGGTTTGTATTCTGGGTATTGGCCGTAACCAGGAAAGTAGAAAAGACCTGCGGAAAGCCCAGCTTCATTCATGCCGTCAACAACCCAGCCTGGTTGCACAACTGCCAAGCCAACATATCCGTACATACTAGAAAAAGTCATACCGCCAGGCTCGTTGTTCGGTAACATTGATTGTTGAATGTAACCACGGGGTACAATGGTGTAAAGATTTTCCATTGCGGATTCTCCCCATTCAATAGTACGAGCGGTGACGATGCCGTTGTCTTTTGATTTAAGAGTTATACCTGTACAGGCACTTGCTCTGTTTGCACAAATAATGCTAAGACCAGCAATAAGTGCAAAAAATAATTTTCTTCTTTCCATGTGTTAATTATGCTTTTTTAGTCAAAGTCATTCCACAGGAAAGAAGTCGGGTTTAATTTAGTGCTTCCCAAATCTGTTTGATTTCTTCATAGTTTGAAGTCGTTGAAATTTTTTCTATGACCATGTTTATGTATTCTAGCTGTTTTTTTGACCAATCTAACTTACTCATTTCTTTTTGAAAAAAGTCAGATATAGATGAAAATTCGTTTTCATTTGTAATAAAGTTTTGCTCGAAATTTGCACTGTGCCAGTCACATAACATTTCCGTTAAAGCAATGTTTGAAATATCTTGCATAGAAGTATAATGTTCTATGTGGTGGGGTTGCATTTTATGGTGTTCTTCATGTACTTTGGCAAATATTTCTTTTTGTTGCGGTAACATTACACAGTTTTTGTGGTGTTTTGCATAATTACAATACGCATATCCGAAAATGTATGGTTCTTTGTATTTGTCGCTATCATGTTCTGGGAAATGATACCCTAAAATTTGAGCAAAATAATTTAATGTTTGTACGTGACAGTTAGTACGTTTGATATGAAAATTTATAATTTCTTCTATAGGAATATTCATCGTGACAAAATTCTATCATAAATTTATCGAATTATGAACTGTATAATATAAAAGTGATATTTTTGTTATATCGCACTACAGACCAATAATTAAACCCGCACAAGGCGGGTTGAATTCTTGGTTGGGGCAGCTGGATTCCCTTGGACTTCATGTCCGCGGGGCATTCGTGACGATTTGACTGTGCTGCGCTTGTCAAATCTACTCATTGTCGAACCAAGGCAACTTCGTTGCGTGGTCAAACCCATCGCACCACAGACCAATAATTAAACCCGCACAAGGCGGGTTGAATTCTTGGTTGGGGCAGCTGGATTCGAACCAACACTGACGGAGTCAGAGTCCGGAGTTCTACCGTTAAACTATGCCCCAATGCGCGCTCCATTATATAGCCTGTTTTTCGCTTTTGCAATCAGTTTTTTACCTAAATAGGTATAAATACAAACGAAAATATCGGATTATTTTTATTGAATCTTTATACACCTATGATACGCTCAATACAAAAGGAGAAAGTATGACTTTTCGCAACTGTTTTACATGGTCTTTTTGTTTCCTGGGGTTTATTGGTACTTTATCCAATGCTGGGGCCGCAGAACAGATAGAAGTCCCCATTGGAGAAGTTTATAATATTACAGATTCTACATATGAAATGTATCAAAGCGATTCGATAAATGGGGCCGTAGCTGTCGTTAATGGTGACCTAAATGTTACAGCGAATGCAAAATTTCTTAACAACAAGGGCAATCTTGGAGGTGTCTTTTATAATCTAGGCAATATATCTATAACTAGTGCGGACGGGAATTCTTTGTTTGGTACAAATGAAGCAACATTAGGTGGGGCAATTTATAATACCAATAGCGGTAAAATTTCCGAAATTTCGCATTCTTTATTTCAAAGGAATCAAAGTGATAGCGGTGGTGCCATATACAATTCGGGGCAGGGGGCTTTCATAGATAGAATTGCAAATTCGTCTTTCATTGAAAATACCGCAAAGAAAGAATATGGTGGTGCCATTCATAACCAAGGCAGTATAACGTCTATTGAACAAGTTGCTTTTTTGAATAACTCAGCATCTTCTGGCGGTGCGATTAGTAATGATGTAAATGGACGCATAGGAAATATTAATGCGACGTTCAATGGTAATAGAGTTTTACTTGGAGAGTTAAAGCAGGGTGGTGCTATTTCTAATTCTGGGGTTATTGAATCTATTACCGATTCGAAGTTTATCGGAAATAGAGCCGGTGATTTAGGTGGTGCTATTTATAACGCAAGTACAGGAAGTATAACTTTTAAGGGGACTAATAGCTTTTCTGGTAATATAGCAGGCGGCAATTCAAATGATATTCTTAATGATGGGCAAATAATAATAGCTGATGGTATAACTACTATTGGGTCTGGAATTTCGGGTGATGGTACTTTAACTGTTCAGGATGGGGCAACTTTAAGCATAGGTTCAACTACATTAAATCAGGGGGTATTAAATCTTGATGGTGTTTTATCTGCATCAATCGTAAATCAGAAAAATTTTGGAAAGATAGATGTAGATAAGATAAATATAGGGGCAACTGGAAAGCTGGATTTAACGCTTGGGGCGACTGGTATTTATGATTTTGGAACAGATATAAGTGCAGGAAGTGTTTCTTATAACGATTCGATTTATACCGTTTCTATTGATGGTTCAAATCTAGTCGTTAAAACTAAATCTGTCGAGAACATTGTTGATAGTACGAATTTGTCATCTGACGCAGCTGTTGTTGTGATTGGGTTGTCTAATAGTTCTTCTTATTCTTTGAATATCGCATCATTGAATGCTCAGTCAGCGCTTGAATCTGGTGACCTTGGATATATAGAAAAGGAATCAGAGATTTTATTAGGAGAGGGCAAACCAATTGTTCAATCTGTTGCAAGCGTTTTGCAGACTCAGCTTTTTTCTATGGCCACAAACCGTATGAATATGTCAGATAAAATAGAAAAGGACATTGATGAAAATGTTGCATATGGTTTTTGGGCACAGGGCTTAATGAACACATCAAAGTATGCTGATGCTTTTACGGGTGATACAAATGGTGTGGCCGTAGGGTTAGATGCGTTAATAAAAAAGCACTATATGCTTGGTTTTGCCTTTTCGTATAATCAAACAGACATAACTGCAAATGAAAGAGATACAGAGGTAACGAGTAATAATTTTATGCTGTATGGGCAATACAAACCGAATAATTGGTATGTAAATGCGGCATTAAATTACGCGATGTCCGATTATGTTGAAAATGCAATAGCTTTCGGTGTAATAATTAACCCAGAGTATAGTGTAGATTCTTTTGGTGGACAATTAATAACAGGGTATGATTTTGGCTTTGGTTTAACCCCTGAGGTTGGTGCGCGTTACTTGTATATTTCTCAGGATGGGTATGACAATGGTTTCGCAGAGGTAGCCAAAACGGATTTCAATTATTTAACAGCTATTGCTGGTGTGAAATATGCTTTGTCATTTGAAACCGAGGGGCGCCTGAAATTTATTCCAGAAGTACGGGCGGCTTTTACCTATGATGTTATATCAGATGATAATACTTTAAGTGTAACAATTCCTGGAATTGGAAACTATATTACATATGGTGATAAATTGTCGGAATTGGGGGGCGAGTTTGGTATAGGATTAAGTCTTGCTTATAATGAATGGAACTTTTCTTTGAATTACGATTTAGATATAAGAGAAAGTTACAATTCTCAGACGGGTAGCGTTAATTTTAAGTATACGTTTTAAAAAAATCCTGCTTATGCAGGATTTTTTACTTACTTTTTGAAATAAATTTCCCTTTGTGATGCAGATGTTTTTTCCATGGAATCAAACAGCTTTGCAGCCGAAGACGAGTCTGTAATATTGTTACCACCAGAATAGCTATAGTCTGCACCATTTAAGACGATTATTCGACTTGGTGTTATTTCATTACTGTTACATTCTATATAATATTTTGCTGGGTCATAAAACTTGCCGTAACACTTGCCGTTTTCTGTTGCAACATAACCATAGTCAGCTAAATCCGCACAAGTTGGTTCCGTACCAAAGGTTATTTCACCATTTTCTAAGTATTCATCTGGATTATCTAAAATTCCATTACACCAAACTCTGACATATTTGCCGTCAACAGATGCCATCGCGCCATTGTTTTTTGTTTTTCGGGCACCAAAACAATCACCATTTAAAATACTTAGGTCGAAATCTTTGTTTAAGTTTGTGCCTTTACTAATTTCATTGCGACCCATGGGCGTTGGGTAATCTTCTCCTGTTGTTAATGCTTCAGGGCAAATTATTTTCATACCCCAGCAACCAAAATCTGAATCCCATAGCCCACTATCATAACCCGTACCCATTACATTATAGCACTTTGTTGGGTCCAATTTGCATACTGTTGGTCTTTCCCACCAAGGTGTATTCGCAGCAAATGCTGTTGTTGCAAATCCTAAACATAATACTGAAATAGCTAATTTATTTCTCATTTTTTCTCTCGCTGTAAATTCTAACAAATTCCATAGCTTTTAGCAAGCCATAGAATTTTTATAGCCCTAATGTAGCTGTTGATACACTTTCTGAATCAGCACAATACCCCCATTTCGTGTTGGAACCTGTTTCGTCATAGAAATATTTAAATAGTTCATGCCCAACTTTGTTTTGTTCACCGTCTGGAGAGGTGGTAACCCACTGGGTGTCAACCCATGTGCCACCAAGTCTTTCACATTCTGCGGATAAACTTTTAGCCATATCTACACGAATAGAGTCCATAACTATATTAACGTCTTCTAGTACTGTTGTTGGTATAGACTTTTCGCCCGTTACAATTGCGTCATAGTCGGATGGCCTTACACATACTTGAGTGGCATATTTTACCATCTTTTGATACAGACTGCCCGCATAATCTTCACCGCAATCTTTAGAATTATCCTCTTCAAGACCTTGGGGGGGTTGTGTGCCACCTGGACATGTGGCGCCCTCTGGGCATTTGATACACGCATTCTGTGCAACAGGTGTGCCATTATATTTCCATTCGTTATAGTAATTTTTTGTCGCCATATAATATCCGACCTCGCAGGATTTATACTTTTTGACGCTGGGGCAAGAGTATCCAGTTGGTGCCACGATCGTTCCGTCTGACGAGTCAGAGGATGGGTTCCATTGCAGCTGATTGCAGTAGTAGTTTGACGCATATATTGCATCACCAGGTGCATAAACACGACATGCGTATGGATATGAATGCAAACTATCATTGCTGGCAACATTGCATGTATCTTTTGCAAAAGCTTCAAGTAAAGAGCGACATTCTGCAGCAATTTTTTGGTCTGTTAAGTCGTGCATTGCTGAAAGAAGTAATTCTAAACCGTTGCCGTTTGGATCGCCATAAAGATTACTACATGCATATAGCTTTTCCTGACATAATTCTTCGGAAAGCTCTAGCCGAGATCCTAATAGAAGTTCTTCTTTTACATTACTAAAATCTTTTAGCGATTCGCTTTGTTCGTCATAGCAAGCATTTACTACATCAAGACATTCGTTTTTTACATCTCGTATTTTTTCCTGTTGTCCTTGATATATCTCTACAATTGCTTGGCGGACAAATTCATCCCAAACTTCGTCCGCAATGTCTTGACAAGTTTCCAAACCACGTTCCGCATAGATTTTTTTGTTGTTTAATTCTGCAACTATTAATCGGTTGGTTGCGTTTGTCAGAACATCGCCATCTAACGAGATTTGGTTGCTTAGTTGATAAAAGTTAGCAGAATAAATAGGTTCACCTGTGTCTCGATTTAAATATAGCCCCGTTATGTCTAAGCAATGTACATAGTCTGTACCACAGGCGGTGTCTGCTGTAATGTCTTTTCTGACCTGCGCTATGCAATCATTTATTGCTGTGGAGTTGTGTGCATTATAGTTTTCTAAACGGGCCACGTTCATTTCGCGTTCAGTGTCTCTTATTGTACTATTTGCTTGCACAAGTTTAGAATCAAGAGAGTTTAATAAAGTAGAGCAATCGTTTTCAATGTACATTCCATAAGCTGATACGACCATGCTTAGTGTGGACGAAGATGGGCATTGTTCTGCAACTAAATCAACACATTGAGAATGTACCGCATTATATAAAGCCTCGCCCGTAAGATTTGCTATGTTTTGACCTGATGCTAAATCCGTTGTTGCCCAAATTTGATTTATGTCACCGGCGATGTCCAGGGTTCCTAATGTTGATAATGCTTGATTTTTAGATGAGGCAAGCACCTCTCTGATTCCTTCGAGTTGCTGTGCTGAGGCAGACGAGTCAGTTGTTATGGCAAGTTCGCCTTCGCTAGCTGATAACATTGCATTAACTTCTTCAGCTGTTTTTGGAATGACTTCTATATTTAAATTTTTGAAGTCTTGCAGTTGATCAGATGTTTGTGAAAGCGCACGTTCCCTTTCCTGTACATCTGTTAATCTAGAAGAACAGACGCAACGCCGGTAAGAATCATTCGCTGTTGCACAAAACTGATCCATGCAAGTAAAATAGGCGTTTCTGCAGGTATTATAACCTGTACCAAATGTGTTCGTTGTCGTTGTTGCGGCAATTGTCGTTGCCCTTGCCGTACGGGCAGGTGATGTAACTGTTCCCGTTCGTTTTGTTGTTGTAGCACTTCTTGAGACTGTCCCGCTGGATGTTGTGCCGCGTTGTGTGGCTGTTGACACGCCGGTGGTGGATCTAGCGATAGTGTTAGAAGCTGTACGAGCAGTTGAGCTTGTTTGTGCTGTGTTACGCGCAGAAGCATTCGTAACAGTTGCACTACGATTAACGGTATTGCCTGTCCCATCTCGTGAACTTGCTGTAGGTGTCCGGTTCGTTACTTGTTGTGATAGTGGAATACTTGTCGTATTGTTTCTAGCGATTGTAGTTCTTGCTACTACCGTCGAGCCCGTATCATTTAGTGTTTGCTGTTGACGATTTATTGTGTCCGCACTACGAACGGCAGCTTCGACATCGGCGATGTCGATAAAAATCGCAATGATAAAAAGCAGTATATTCCTCATGCTTCCTTAATATACTTTTAAATGATAACAAAAATATATTTTTATGAAAAGTGATATTTGTTTATTTTACATTGATTTTTGTCATTAAAAAAACCTGCTAAGCAGGTTTTAATTATTTCCAGAACTCACAGCATCACTTTGTGAACGGCTGCGTTCGACGAAAGTTATACGACCCTTATCTAAATCATAAGGTGTCATTTCCACACGAACTTTCTCGCCTACATTGACCCATATACGGGCTTTGCGCATTTTGCCACATACGGTCGCTAAAATTTCATGCCCATTTTCTAGTTTTACCCGAAACATTGTATTAGGCAATTTGTCTTCGACAGTGCCACTAAAAACGATAACGTCATCTTTTGCCATATATTATCCTATGTTTTTACTTAGAAAAAAATCTTGAAGTATGATATTATTTTGACAAAAAAAATGCAAGTTGTTTTTATCTGCTTGCACAGTTAGCAAGCATTTGATAAAATTACTTATAAAATATAGGTAGGAAGGGACATATGAAATTAGGGATATTTATAGGTCTATTGTGTTTTTTGCCTAACATTGTGGGGGCTGCAACTCGTGATAATGCGGCTGTTCGTGTTGGGGTCAGTAGAATGTCGCAGGCTGGTATACATTCTGTGAACATGACTACGGATTTGTCTGGAACAACATCTTCAATGCCTACACTAAATGTAAAACCCAGCGGTTCAACGAGCAGTAGCGATTCTGGAACAACAAATGAAAGTACAAGTGATGAAAGCGGTGGGACGGCTTCTTCTGAAAGTTCTAGCGGAAGTCAGAGTTGTCGGGATGCGTATAGAGCTTGTATGGATCAGTTTTGTTTGTTAGATGAATCTGAAGGTAATAGATGTGCTTGCTCTTCAAATATAAATCAATCAAAGTCCTTGATACAAGAAATTCAAGATATCCAAAATGAAGCAGATTTGCTTTATACAGAGGGGGTAGAGCGCGAGCAGTTGGGTGCGCAGGCAAAGTTAGTTTTTGGTGAAAGTGAAGCAGCGCAGAAAAGTTCTAAACTTTCTGGGATAAGCTTTGCTGATTGGATAAATAGTGGCAATACAGAGGAAGATGCTAGCTTGGGTGCAGATAGTGATATTGGCGACCCGTTATATGCCATGGCATCAGAATATTGTGCAGATAGGCTTGAGGCTTGTGGTGATGATGCAGAGATGGAAGAAGTTTTATATGCGCGTCAAATTGTGCAAGATTGTAAAAATTTTGAATCTTATTTGAATGACCAGAAGTCTATTGCAGAATCAAATAAACGCACGGCAGAGGCGGCTGTACGTCAAGCACGCTTAGAGATGCTGGATACGACGAATAAATATAATCGTGGCGAGTGCTTGTTGGCATATAGGTCTTGTATAGCGGATAAAGGTGGTTGTGGGGTAAATTTTGAAAACTGCTTAGATGAAGATTTATTAGCCCGTCGTGCAAATGCTTGTGAAAATGTTTTGGATCAGTGTATGGCGGTAAGAGATTATGTTTTGCAGGATTGGGAAGAAGAAGCACAAAGTATTTTAGCAGATGCAACAAAATATGCTGACCGATATGCTAGGTCTACATGTTTGGCAAGAATTCAGTTGTGCTTGGAAGACGGTTGTTCTACCAGTACAAATTCTGCGTGTTTGACAGATGTAAACGTTGCTGCAGGGGTGTGTCCAGTCATTGATGAATGTGAAGAGATGATTCCAGGTATTAAGACGGTTGTTAATGATAAACTTGGGTATTTGCGTACGCAGTTTTGTCAGAATGATGTAGATGCCTGCCTGCGTGATAGGTGTGGCGAAAACTTTACTGCACCAGAATGTGTTGGTAAAAGTGCCTATGAAATTGCGGCTTTGTGTCCACAAAGCATGTTTCCTTCGTGTAATAACGAGACTCAATTTGACATAATTGTTCAAGCCGCTATGTTGCAGATGGATTATCAGATGTTGCAAGGGTGCTTGAATTATTTTAGTGAACAGCTTGGGGCAGTATGCGGTACGGATATGTCTTGTTTGACAACAGATACAAAGATAACTTCTTTAGTTGCTGTTCCAGAGACCGAGGAAGAGTTGGCAAATTTACGTGAAACTGTGCGTGCTAATACAGAGAATTCCGTAAACGAATTCTTCAAGCAGTTTGAGCAAGACAAGACGGTTGCTGCATGTCAAGACAGTCAAAAACCTGCGGATCGTGAAAGTTTAGGGGATAGTGTATTCAATACTGCAAAGATGATTGCTCAGGTTAATGCGGAAAACCGTGCTATGCGTGAGTTAGAGTCTAAAATCGCGGAATTGTCTCGTCAACAGGATTTAGAAGAGGCTGAAAGCAACTGTTATAAATTGTATCAGGTAGAGACGCCAGATAAATCAAGTAAGAATTATAGCTATATTCGTAGCGTAGTATTTGAACCTAAGTTACGTAATTGCCACGTATGTCGTATGCAGCAGGTTTGCGAGACAGGTGGTCAGTCGAAAGGTTCAGCAGGATTGCAAGGTGCAGCTGGTGGTTTGGCTGCTGGTGCGTCTGCTGGAACAATGGTAACCCCAGGATGGGGAACCGCAATCGGTGCTGTTGTTGGTGCGGTTGGTGGTTACTTTGCTGGGCGTAGTGCTGGTGGTGAAGAAGAATTTTGCCAAGAAATCGAAAGTTGCGAAGATATAAACATGTAGTTTCGTGTTCCTTGGGGCATAAAAACTAGGAGAGAGCTAGTATGAAAAGCAGAGCGTTAATTGTTTCCGTTGTTGGGTTGGCTGTATTAGGAATTACTTTTGATTCCTATGCTTTGACGACTTCTAAAAATAGTCGCCAGTCTGCAATTCGGCAAGGAACTACGGTGAGAACCAAGGTAGAAGCTACGGGTTTATATGATCAGGCTTGTTATGATGCTTATTTTGGTTGTATGGATCAATTTTGTATAACCGATAATGCTAGTGGTGGTGCGTGTAATTGTAGTGATTCTATAAAAGAATATGACGAAGAATTGGCTGAAATTCAAAGTATTTTAGATGAAGCAAATCGGCTGCGGACCGAAGAGGTTGAACGGGTCAAAGCTGGTGCTGATGCGGATATTATTTTCACTGGTGAACGGCGTTATGATTCTGATGGTAATATTTTGGCTGAAGGCGAGCTGACAGAAGAAGAACAGAAAGCTAAAAAGCGAGCGGATTTGTTGGCTTTGTTCAATACGAATTTGTATGAAGATGAAGATGTGTTTGCAGACCAAAGTACGCTAAATATGGCGGATTTAACAGGAAAAGAATTGTATGATGCAGCGAATAACTTGTGCTTGAATCAGGTACCAGATTCTTGTGCTGGTGATATAGCTTTCTTGCAACAATTATATTCGCGACAGATTACATCTGACTGTTTAGGTTATAAAAATTCTTTGGCCCAACAGCGAGATAAAGCGGAAAATGAGTTGGCTTCTGCTGAATCTGAAGTTCGTACTGCGTTGCAAGAAAGTTTTGAAAGTGCAAACAAATATGATCTGGGTCAATGCATGGTAGAGTTTAAAAAATGCATGCTTACGGATGATGCTTGCGGCGAAGACTGGGAAAACTGTGTTGCAACAATCGCTATGGAAAATATGCAAAACAATTCGGCTGAAAGCACGGCGGGAACCACTGTCGAAACAGTTGATACTTATGATATTACCACATCAACTATGAATATTCTTAACACAAAACGGCCTATTTGCGAGAATGTTTTAGATCAGTGTGTCGCAGTGCGTGATATGGTATGGCCTAACTTCCTGAAAGAGGCGGCACCGACAATAAAAGTTGCAGAAAGTAAAGCAGAATCAAAATTTAGACAATCTTGTTTGACTAACATTTCTAACTGTATACAGACGGCGTGTCGTGATGATATTGCAGGAAAAGGTGTTGCTACAATGGATGCCTGCTTGTCCAGACCTGATATGGCGCGTAGCTTCTGCAAAGTTGAAATTGATCCGTGTGAACGTATGGAACCGCTGATTTGGGGGTATGTCACAGACAAACTTGCTGCAATGCGTGTTGATGCATGCACTCAGGAGGTAAAAGATTGCTTTACCGCAGATACTCGTTGTGGCGAAAATTTTGAAAACTGCATAGGTATGGACTATGACTATATCCATGATATTTGCCCAATAGATAGCTTGGTTGTATGCAAGGCGAATAATCCAAATTTCTCGATGGAAGATTTGGATAGTATGTTGATGGGACTATATTTGAATATTGATAATTCTATGATGGAAAATTGTCAGAATTTAGTTGATCAGAAAATGGCAGAAGTATGCGGCAGTACGACGGACTGCAACAGGTTCGCTGCGGACGATACAATTGGAACGGGATCTTTGCGTTCGCAGAAAGATGGTTCTGTTTATCGTGTAACTGGTATGATTTCCTTTGGCAGCATAAAGATGGGTGAAGCGAACGGTCAAACAAAGATTGATGATGGCGAAGGTGGAAATATTACTTTGGAACCTGGTGAAATTGGTGTTTCTGAATATATCGCAAAAGTAAAACAAAACAATGCAGGTGTTGCGAATGCTGACGGAATTATTTCGTCAATAGAAGAAGAGTTGAATAATATTGCGGGAACTATTAATCGTACGATAGATATGATAGAAAGTGACCCAGAAATTCAATTCTGTGTTAGTGGGCGCGATTTATCTCAGATTACCGGCGAGGAGGGGGCAACGACAACGGCACGTTTCCCGAATCTGTTGAACCAAGTAAAGATGCAGATTGCTGTTGCGGCATTGCGTCAGGCGCAAGATAACTATAACAATAAGCTTAATACGGAAATAGCAGAGGCTACTAAGAATGCCTCCACAGATTTGGCTCAATATATGTGTCAAATGTTACCATATAATAATGGTGCCGTTTTGGGTGGGGACACGGTTGCCTCTACTCCTTTAACAGAACCGTATTCTATTAGTTATGACGTTAGCTCTGGAATTGATAATAGTGCTTTGGCTCTGGGCTCTGGGCATTCGTCTTTTGCTGTCTCTGAAAGCGCACAGATGGATACAACAGCCGGTACATCAAAAGCTGCAGAAGTAATTAGTTCTTTTACTGGGCTGGGGTCTAATAGGGTAAAGGTTGATCTTCCAAGTGGAACACGTGAAATGTGGTCGATTTTCAGCAGGGAAACGCGTACATGTCATTATTGTACTTCTACTGTTACAAAATCTTGTACGTCTGTTAGTAAGAAAGGTTTTCTTGGAATAGGAGCTAAAAATGAGTTAAGCTGCACGGAGTCTGAACCTGTAGAAAAGTGTGAAGATATCGTTATGTAAAAAATAGTCCGCGAAAGCGGATTATTTTTTAATAAATTCCTAGACATTTGTTTTCATAAATGTGATATTATTATTGAGTAAACAAAAGAGGTGAAATATGAAAAAAATTTCTATGATTGCATTGGGTGGTATTTTATCAGTCGGTGCTGCTTTTGCGGGCTTTCAACCAGATACCCCAGTTCAGAAACCTTCCTCGATGGGCGGTTTCGTCGGCGGTAGCGAGAGTATCGTTACAGTAAAACAAGTTAAAGAAATGCGTGATGATGTTCCTGTTGTAGTTCAAGGAAATATCGTACAACGTATGGGGGATGAAAAGTATTTGTTTGAAGATTCTACAGGTTCTATAACTGTTGAAATCGATAATAAAGATTGGCGCGGTCAGACAGTATCTCCGTCCGATACAGTGAAGTTATATGGTGAGGTTGATGCTGGCTTGTTTAAAACAGAAATAGATATAGATTACGTTGAAAAAATGTAATGTTTATTTAGATTAAAAACGCGCTTTA
>DVNO01000012.1 GCA_018714345.1 Candidatus Enterousia avicola
ACCTTTGTATGGGTTAGATTGAAATTCTGGATGAAACTGCCCTGCAATAAAGAACGGGTGGTCTTTTAATTCCACAATTTCTGGTAATCTGCCATCTGGGCTACGTCCCGATATTATCATGCCTGCGTCTGCAAACCGTTTCTCCCACGAGATATCCATTTCATATCTATGACGATGACGTTCAGAAATTCGCGTTGTCCCGTATATTTTATGTGCTAATGTATCAGGTGTTATCTCGCAAGGGTACGCCCCTAACCGTAAAGTACCGCCCATGTCCGCTGAATTATGGTCTGGCATAATATTTATTATAGGCGTACAGTTCTTCGCAAACTCGGTTGAATCTGCATCAGAAATTCCTAGGACATTACGCGCAAATTCTATGACGGCAACCTGCATACCTAAGCAAATTCCCATGTATGGGACTTTGTTTTCACGAGCGTAACCTGCCGCTGCAATCTTTCCTGCGACGCCGCGATTGCCAAACCCACCGGGCACTAAAATTCCATCTACATCAGACGCTTCGTCAGGGTCAAAGTGTTCAGCATTTATCTTCTTAATGTCTACATGTACATTGTTTTGAATACCTGCATGAAACAATGCCTCATTCAAAGATTTATACGCATCTGGCACATCAAAATATTTACCAACTACACCTATTGTAACATGCGGTAAATCCGCAGATAGATAATGCTCTATCTTTTGAAATTTATCCGTATTTCCTGCTGCATTTGGTAAATCAAAATGGTCCGCAATGATATCAAATACATGCTGGGCATCATATGCTAATGGAATTTTATAAATATTATCTAAATCAATCCCGCTGATTACATTTTTTGCTGGTAAGTTACAGAACATACCTATCTTTGCTCGCTCGTCAGCGGTCAGCATTCGTGGGCTGCGAACTATTAACATATCTGCTTGAATTCCGTTCTCTAATAATTGTCGCACAGACATCTGTGTTGGCTTTGTCTTTAATTCCCCGCTTTTTTCCAAATACGGTGCCAAAGTCAAATGCACAAACATTACATTTTTCCGTCCTACGTCATTGGCAAACTGTCGAATAGATTCCAGAAATATTTTTCCTTCGATATCACCAACAGTACCACCTATTTCACATACAACAAAATCTGTATCGGTCGGGGCAGATATATACTCTTTTATCTTATTAGTGACATGCGGAATCATCTGAACGGTTGCCCCTAGATAATCACCATGTCTTTCAGCATTCAGAACATCCCAATAAATTCGTCCACCTGATACAGAATCATTCCTTGAAAGTTGTATGCCTAGAAATCTTTCGTAGTAACCTAAATCTAAATCTGTTTCAAAACCATCATTTGTGACGTAGACCTCGCCATGTTGAAATGGCGACATAGTCCCTGGATCTATATTTAAATACGGATCAAACTTTCGCGCGTGAACCGTATACCCCCTGGATTGAAGAAGGGCGCCACAACTTGCCGCCGCGACGCCCTTGCCTAAACTGGATACAACACCACCAGTAATAAAGATATATTTTGCCATAAGAAACGCCTCCTTATGGGCTTTAATCATACGAAATTTTTCATTGCGGTGCAATTAAATAAATTCCTATAATTTTCATATGCAAGAATTGTGGCAAAATCAATCGAATAACTTATTTTTATGGGTGCCTTTCTTAATGGCATTCGGTGCCGCACTATATTTTAACCTGTCTTTTGAGCCAAATTTTTTAATATGCATTGCTATTGGAATAATTTCCGTCGTATCGACGCTTTTTAAAATACCAAAAATAATAAAAGCTTTGGCTCTGTTTTGTTTCGGTTTTTGCTATGCAGCAATTTTTACACATATTATAGCCACACCACAAATACCGCACGAATTACATAATTTAAATATTGTTGGCACAGTCGAAAATATAGACTTCACAACTGATAAAACAAGAATTTACATAGAAACATCGTCAGAACAACTTGGTGCAGGAAGTGGGAAAGCAATTATCAGAGTATCTGCAAATTCTAATATAATGCCGCCAAACATAGGCGATAAAATTAATGCCAATGTAGGGTTATTTCGCCCAAGTCCCGCGGATGCACCAGAAGCTTTCGATTATGCTCGTTGGGCATACTTCAATAATCTGACCGCAACAGGATATTTGACCGATTATGAAGTTATATCAGAAACTCATCACAGTAACATTTCAAACTTACGAAATTATTTACATAAAAAAGCGAACTCTTTTCTTGTGGACACATTGATCCTTGGTTATAAAAATGCTGTACCAAAATCAGACGGTGAAATATGGACTGCGACAGGTGTCGGTCACGTTTGGTCTATTAGTGGCTTTCATATCACTTTGGTATCGGGTTGGCTATTCGCAATTTTTTATTTAATATTCAGGTCAATTCCACCCGTAACAAAACGAATTCCAGCAAGAATTCCTGCATTAATTTGCGCATGGTTTGGATTGATGTTCTATCTATTTTTATCTGGGTGCGATGTTGCAACTATCCGAGCTTTCATTATGGCAACATTGGTCTTTATGGCTTTTATATTCGGCAGAAACGTTATATCTATAAGAAATATTTGTGTTGCATTCTGCCTTATATTTATGCTCAACCCCCATTTTGTCATGCAACCAGGTTTTCAATTATCGTTTGCAGCGATATTCGGTCTGATTTGGTTATGGAATGAAGTCAAACCACGAATGCCACATAATAAAATCTTAAAGGTTATTTATACTGCTTCTTTAACATCAATTGTTGCAACAATCTTTACTGCCCCTTTCGTAATTGCACATTTTTACAGCCTGCCTATTTATGGTCTAATCGGAAATTTAATACTGTTGCCAATCTTTTCTGTCGCAATTATGCCATTGGTGATGCTTGGAGTTTTTACGTCCGTATTCGGTTGGAATGCACCAATAATTTTAGCAGATAAAATCTACGATTTTCTTTTAATAATCGGTAATAAGATATTTGAACTGCCATTTGCATCTATAACAATGCCTCATATTCCGAATGCCGCCTTAACAATGATTATAATTGGCTTAATGTGTTTAATGTTTGTTCGCCCATTACGTGTAAAAATAAATTACATATTGTGTGCAGTTTTCATCTGTTCTGGCGTTCTTATTACTCTTGTTTATCCCAAACCTGTCTTCTATGCAACCAGTGATCATGAACTTGTCGCCTTTGTCGGAAACAATGGCACGTTAGAATTCAGCAAATATCGTGCGTCTAATCACTATTTTACTTTTGATACGTGGAAGCAAATAAACAATGAAAAGGTAAATACCAAAAACATTCGCCGCAAACCAGCAGATGGAGTATGGATTTATAAAACGCCGCATTTCAATCTGGCATATATTCAAAAATTCGTACCACTGCAAAAGAATATCGTTGATTTATGCCGTGATGAAAGTATTGATTATATAGTTTCGTACTTTAATGTAAATTCACCAAGTTGTAATGATAAAATATTACATGGCAGTTTTGTAATTTATCCGTCTGGTAAAGTTATTTATGTTCACCACAATCGTCCGTGGCATAATCCGCACTGACAAAAAACAAACCTGACGCTGGGGCAGTTGGACCTGCTGCACTACGATTTTTTGCTGCGAAAATTTCATCTATATCATATGGTTTTCCTAGTCCTATTTCCACCAAAGTTCCAACCATATTCCGTACCTGATGATGTAAAAAAGACCGCGCAGAAAATTCAAAAATTATATATTCCCCGCTACGCTTAATTGTACACGAATCAAGAGTTTTTATAGGGCTTTTTGCCTGGCATTCTGATGCACGAAAGCTGGTAAAATCATGATGCCCGACTAATTTTTCTGCCGCACAACGCATGGCTGACATATTTAATTTTCTTGGCACCCACCAAACACGATTCTTTTCCAATACGGGGCGTGCACCGCGATTTAATACTACATATCTGTAGTTACGACGCACGCAAGAAAATCTAGCATGAAAGTCATCTGGAACTATATCACAAGACAATACAGAAACAGGTGAATCAGATAGGTAGAAATTCATAGCCCGCATAACTGTTTCTGGATTTTTCTGTTCATCTAAGTCAAAATGCGCCACCATCGCAATCGCATGTACACCTGCATCAGTACGCCCCGCTGCAACAATATCGGGCCGCGCACCACAGAACTTTTCAACCGCATCGCGCAATATAGATTGTACAGACGGGCCTTGGCGATTTTCCTGCCAGCCTATTAAATCTGTCCCATCGTATTCAACAGTTATTTTATATCGCGTCATTTATCTGCCTAAGCACTTATTACATTTTATACGGCGACGTGCTTCCGTTGACAACGCTTTTATTTCAGCATATACATTACAAACATGACATTTGTCTCCAGAACAATTCATACACTGGCAATTCCCATAATCATTATACGTAGATAAAACTATGCTTACACACCATAAGCCGCACATTTTTTTTCTTTCCGATTTATTATTAGCTGTTCCCATATTTTAATCCTTTTTTAATTAACGAGATTTTTGCTGGTTTCTATATTTTTTTGCATATTCAAAATGCTTACATGTATCATCAAAGTTTCGTCTTTGATCAAACATACCAAACAAAAAATATAAAAAAGCCCCTGTAAACTTATAGCAATTACCAGAAAAATCATCTGTGGCATTATAATATTTACAATACTTACACCATCTAGGCAAAGACTTTCGTTTTTTTGTCATTAATATACCCCTTATTTTCCAAACTCTATGTCTACACCACGCAATCCATTTACAAAACTTTTCCAATCCATTGGTTTTTTCCCAGCTGGTTGAATCTTTAATATCTTTAATTCACCATTTTCTATTCTGGTTCCTAATATCTTTACATCTATACCATTTATTTTTGTCCGACCTGCCCCCAGCGCACGAATCTGATTATGTATTTCAATCGCTCCTCGTGACCAATCTATTATTTCATCATCACTGGTAAATTTATGTGTAAATGTCGGTTCACCGATTTGAGGCACCGCTTTATAAGCAGACGGATTTGCTAAATATTCTGTCAGCATATCTGCGCCTATTTTTGACACAATCTTTTCAACGTCAGTATTTGTGTCATTTTCACCAATATCAAATTCACGACGCATATAAACATCCCCAGCGTCCATTTCTGGCGTTATTTGCATTAAGCATACCGCGCTTTTTTTATCCCCATTAAAAATAGCTGTACGAATTGGTGATGGCCCACGATATTTTGGTAAATCACTGGGGTGAATATTTATACACGGTGCAGAATTCAAAACATTGTCACGCAATATTACGCCATAAGAAACAACTACAACCATATCAGGTGAAAAGTTATAATCTTTTATATTTGTGTAAACAGGCAATTTATTTTCATCCGCCCAAACATGAACAGGCGATGGCGTTATAACCTGCTTTCTGCCAACTGGTTTCGGTGCGCGCGTAAATACGGCCACAATTTCATGACCTGCCTTTAATACTGCATCAAACATAGGGACAACAAAATCATTTGTTCCCATTAAAACTATTTTCATTTTTTATGCTTCCTAACTTTACGCATTAACATTTCACGACGAACTGGCGATAAATAATCTATAAATAAAATTCCATCCAAATGGTCTGTTTCGTGCTGAACTATCCTTGCCGGCAATCCCGACATTTGTGCCTGCAAAAGCTTTCCGTTTTCATCCGTCCATTCTACTTCAACAGACTGAGGTCTGGTAACATTGGCATAAACAGGCAAATCATCTGGCCCAAGAACAGATAAACATCCCTCTTCCATTGTGCATACTTCACTGCTGCGCGTCAAAATCTTAGGGTTAATCATTTTAAAGACTTTTTCAGATTCAGGATCCATCATTACCAAATATCTTTTAAGCTGCCCAACCTGAGGTGCAGCCAAGCCAACGCCATTCTGGTCGCGCATCATACCAACCATTTCATCTAAAACATCTAATACGTCTGGGGTGATTTCCGTTATAGGTTCGCACTTTTCACGTAAAACCAAATCACCACAAAGTTTCATTTGCAACATCTATAAATCCTCTTATAATGGATTTTACCAAAGGATTCCAGAATGACAACTTATATTTTCATATTACTATTTATCATAATTGCCTTGCTGTTTGCTATTCTGATGCGCAAACCTACGGTTGATATATCATCTTTACGCGAAGACAATGCAAGACTTCGAGAACGTTTGGCAGAGCGCCTGGGTGCATTAACACAAAACGCCATTGAATTAAAAAATATAAGTAGTGATATCGCCAACTTCAAAAACATTTTGATGGGGAACAAACAGGCTCGTGGTACTTTTGGTGAACGCCAATTAGAGGATTTAGTTGCAGATATCATGCCCCCAGAAACTTATGCTTTCCAAAGCGTATTAGATACAGGTGTCAGACCAGATTGTATAATTCGCCTGCCGTATCCACCGGGTGACATGATTATCGACAGTAAATTCCCATTGGAAAGCTATAACCGCATGATGTCCAATAATTCTGACGACGGTGCCAAAAAGCAGTTTGAACTGGATGTGCGCAAGCATATAGACGCAATTGCAGAAAAGTACATCATTCCAGGGAAAACAGCGGAATCAGCAATGATGTTCATAACATCAGAGTCTATTTTTGAAACTTTACACCGCGATTTTCCTGGCGCGATAGAATATGCAAACCGTAGGAAAGTATTTATAGTATCTCCATCAACTTTATGGGCTACTTTAAACACAATCAGAGCAGTATTGTCAGATATAAAAATTAAACGCGTGGCCGATAAAATTAAACGAGAACTGGACTATCTTTTAACAGACCTATCACGTTTAGCAGACCGTGCCAGCAAAGTTCAGCAGCACTTTTCACAGGCAACCGTTGATATAGAACAATTACAGACCTCCATAGGGAAAATAACACCACGTGCAGAAAAGCTTAAAGAAATGGACTTTGGCGAAGATGATTAAAAACGGGGAACTATTTCCCCGTTTTCTTTTTCAATATCTTTTTTTGCAGTTCTAAAATTTGATTTTCTCGATTTTTTATCGTTTCTATCAACCGATTATTTTCTAAACGTAATTTTTCTAAATCTTTCCTGTTTAAAATAATTTCATTGGATAAACGACGGTTTTTCTTACTTGTAAACATTAGCATTATTAAAGCGCCCAAGACAGCACCAGCTACACCAACCGTCAAATCATACAAAACATCTGTTATAACCATAAGACAATCATAACAGATGCATATTTTTTTTCACTAGGCAGATTTTCTTAACCCCGTTTTTCTGTCTACCCATACCTGCTCATTAGCAATTTCCATTATCGGCATATCACTTTTACTGTCTGAGTACGCACGAACAACATTTGGGATAATTTTGTTTTCCTTTGCCCATTCATCCATAGCAATGACCTTGTTCGCCCCCCAGCACAAAAAATCATACTTCCACGGCTTATCTTTTTCCATACGAGAACACAACACAACATCAAATTTCATATCTTTTACTAACTGCGGAACCAAATAATCCGTACTTGCAGAAACCAATATTACCTTTCTGCCTTCCGCTTTTTCTTTTGCGACTTGTTCTTTTGCCCAACCAAAACGTTCTTTTTTATGCTGTTTTATAAATTCTGGCGCAAATCTTTTAACCATTTCTGGTGTCATAAATCGCCGCATCCACTGACGCCACCAAATACCCTCTGGCTTTACCATTCTGCCTATTGCAGCAACCCCAATCATAGGTAAAAATAGCCATGGTCTGAAAGATTTTTTAAAGCAATATTTTGCAAATTCTACATTTGAATCGTACGCTGATAATGTTCCATCAAAGTCGAAAACTACAATATCTTGTTTTCTTAACATCTATATTCCTTTATTAAAATTCTGGTGAATTATAACAAGCTTTTTTCTGGTTTGCAAAAAAAATGGGGGTGCTTCCCCCATTTTTTAATGTAGTAACTTTTTTACCTTTTCTTTGCCACGCTCAACCAAGAAGAACAGAGCTGGCGTTAGTACAAATGTAAATACCAAGCTGGCGAACATACCACCTATCATAACGGCGGCCATCGCAACTTTCATACCATCCGTACTCCATAACTGTGGAACCATACCAGCCATAACAGCAATAGATGTCATAAGCACCATGGACTGTTTACTTTTTAGTTCTGTCCATAAGGCTTCATACGGGCGTTCCCCCTGTGAAACCCTGACGATTGTTGGTTCCAGCACCAAAATGTTGTTGTTTACAACCAAGCCAACCAACATAACAAATGCAAGCATAGCCCCAACATTCATAGACGCACCAGATAAGAATAACAATATAAATACCCCTGTAAAGCTACTGATTATGGATGTAGCAATAGTAAATGGATGTGCCAATGAATTCAGTATCGCCGCCAGCAACATGTAAGTCAAAATTACTGCCAGCAAAAATGCGTTACCAATTTCTGTTGTGGTTTCTTCTTGAATTTCTGACATACCACCGAACTCTGTTCCGTAACCAGATTCCCAATCTATTTTAGCTAATGCCGCTTCTATCTTTTTCTGAACAGGTCCCATGGTAGATTTACCAATGTTTATATCTATTTCTGTGATTCTGTTCTTGTCTATACGGCTAATATCAGGAGTTGCAGGAACAACTTGAATGCTGCCCAGCTCTGACAATGGAACCATACCTTTTTGAGAATTTACAAACAAATTTTCAAACATACCCTTTGTTTTAAACGGTTCGGCAAACTCCAAAATAATAGGATATTCTTCACCGTTTTCTTTATATTTATAATCGTCATTACCATATAATGCAGTACGCAACGTCATACCTGCATAAGAATTGTTTATTCCCCAGAAATTCATCTTTTCTTGATCCGGAACAAACTGTGTTTCATAACCTGGCTTTTGCTGAGCTAAAACAGCACTTTGCACCTCTGGAATATCATTTATCATATCCAAAATTTGATTTGCATATGCTGTACGTTTTTCATCGTCCGCACCAAATACATTTAATACTATATCAGCTGACACCGCACCACTAGATATGGCCTGACCTGCACGCACCTGTAACTCAACGTCTGGTATCTCAGATAAAACAGGCAATATTTGACGCGCCAATTCTTTATCAGAAACACTACGTTCAGATACATCCTTCAATGTCAATTTTATCGCCATATTTTGTAAACCACGATCACCAATTTTTACTGATACTGCGGTTACGTCATCAAAGTCTTTTAATTTTTCCTCTATCTGTTTGGCAATCTCAGCAGACTTTTCATACGTTGCCCCCATTGGTGCACGTGCCGTTATATTGATTTCATTTGCATCCGTAGACGGCGCAAATTCATTTCCAACAAATTTCATCAACATAGCTGATGCAATTAATGCCACAATTGCCATTATTACAACGCGCCCTGAATGAACATATTGATAGTCAAACCATCTGCGTAACCAAGATTTGTCCTTAGCTTTTTTATTTTCTGATTTTTCTGCGACAACAGTTGCACTAACGGTTTTAACATTTTGCATCTTTTTTGACGTTTTACCCTGCGTTAAACGCAAGAATTTCGCTATCATCATCGGTGTCAACGTAAACGAGAACAACAACGATAATAACGTTAAATACACCACCGTTAAACCAAATTGATTCATAAATTGACCTGCAATACCGCTCATAAACGCCAAAGGCAAGAACACAACGACATTAGTTCCAACACCTGCTAAAACGGACACTGCAACTTTCTTTGTTCCATCAATGGCCGCACTTTCTGGGTCTTTGCCTGCGCGCATTTCCTGCAATGCAGACTCAATCAAAATAATTGCATTCGACACCAACGTCCCCAAGGCAGAAGAATATGCCAACAAGGTCATAGCGTTTATAGTAAAGTTACTAGCGTCCATAAAGAAGAAACCAGCAATCAATGACGCAGGAATAACAATGCCCGCGATAATTGTAGAACGCCAATTTCGTGTAAACACCAACAACACTAAAACAGTAAACAGTACACCAAGAACTATTCCCCAAATTGTGCTGTATGTATCATCTGCAACAGCAATTGAAGAGTCTGAAATTATTTCCATTGTCGCATCTGGGAAACGTTCTTGCAGACTTGCTTGCAACTCAGGCATTTTTTCGCGCAAATCTTTCGACACGTTTACCGCATTACCGTCTGATGCTTTTACAACAGATGCGATAATAACGTCTTTGCCGTTATAACGTGCACCATTTTCTATATCACGTGCAGAATCTGTTATTGTGGCAATATCTTTTAATTTAAATTTTTGTCCCTCGACCGTAGTTAACTGCAAATTTGCAATTTCATCAACACTACTAAACTCACCAATAAATCTGACATTCGAAGAATCCGTACCAAACTCTATCTTTCCACCAGGTACATTTAAATTTCTTGCCCCCAATGCAGAAACAACATCCATAACAGTTGCACCACGTGCAGCTAATAATTCCGGATTCATTTCAATTCTTATTGCGCGCGTCTCGCCACCAAATACAGTCACACTTGCAACGCCAGATATTCCCGTTATCTGATTAGACAACGTATCATCTACATATTCTTGTAAATCACGTAAGTTGGAACCACTAACTGCTATATCTACTACAGACTCTTCTAGTGGGTTTAGTTTTTCAACAATTGGTTGTTCCATAGCTTCTGGGAACTCGGAAATCAAAGAGTCTAATTTAGTTTTTACCTCAGTAGCCTTATCATTTACGTCCACGCCTAAGTTAAATTCCGCCATTACAAAACCACCGTTTTCAAAGGCTTGCGATGTTAATTTCTTTAACTCTGATACCTCTGACATTGCGTCTTCTGCACGCTTTATAACCTGAGATTCTATTTCAGATGATGCCGCCCCAGGATAAATAAAGGTCGCCGTAACCATTGGGAAATCAACCGACGGAGTCCGCTCTATATTCATTTTTGGGAAAGAAACAAAACCTAGAACTACCCAAAACAAAACGAACATAATTGTTGTAACAGGTCTACGAACAAAAAACTTTAACATTGTAAAAGCTCCCTAAAAAATATGTGTGTTTATTTTATTATTTGTACTTTATCGCCGGCAGAAATCTTAGACAGAATGACGACATCACCGTCTTGCAAACCGTCTACTAATGCTTTATCTACGTCCTGCCTAATTATTTTCACATCTCGCGGTGTTGCAATGCCATTATCATCTATCATTACAATACCGTCATTAACTGCGTATAGTGGGACAAAAAAACCAACTGTTTCAAATTCTGCATATTGCAAGCCATCATCAACACCGCTAGTACGCACAATGTGCATACCTGTATTCAAATCAACATCTTTTGATACAGAAATTATTTTACCCTTACCTACGCGTTGACCCGCCTTTAATTTATCTACACGGTATGTAGAAACTAATGCCGTGTTATTTTTTACAGCAATTGGTTCTTTTAATACCCCAGATTCTTTATGAACACTTGTGGCAAAAACCGGCGCGCCTTCATCAGCAGAATACCTAGCTGTATTAAAAACAGCACGGGAATTTTCTGCCCCAATTGCCGTGAACCGAAAAACGACCCAGCCAATTAAAAGTACTGCACACGTCCAATAAACTACGTTCTTAAACTTTTTAGTTTTCATTTTATCAAATATTTTTTTCATCTTTATTCACCCAACTTTTTTACAGATTCCGCTGACATTAAAATATTGTACTTCGCATTTAATAGCGCCATATCTAGCTGATATAACCCAGCAGAGACCTCTGACAACTCAACTGCTGATGTTTGGCCAGACGCAAATCTTTCACTAGAAAAGTTATATGCTTTGGCAGCTAAATCCCTGGCGTTCTCTAAAGTTTTTAAGTTTCCACGTAAATGATTGTACTGGTCAATAGCACGCGTATATTCTTCCGTTGTCATTTTTTTGGACTTATCCAAGTCTTGGCGTGCAGCCTCGGCATTCATTGCCTCAATAGTTGCATTCGCCATGTTTGCACCACCACTGAAAATTGGTACCTGTAAAGCCAGTCCCCAATAAGCAGACTGAGTACTAAAATCATTGAATACATTTGGTATGTTATCACCCATCGCAATGTAATTGTAAGACGCCGTCGCAGCAAGCGTTGGTAATGCACCATCTCGTTTTGATTTGGCATTGCGTTCGTACATTTGAACCTGTTCATTCAATACATCCCATTGCGGGGTAGATGTCAATGCTTTCGCATTTAAATCCGGAAATTCTTTCGGGAATTCATCAGTTAAATTTAATTCCTCGTCCATATCAATACCAGCCAAAATCTTTAACATTCTGTGCGCCGTATCGCGATTAAACTCTGCATTAGATAAATTTATTTCTTTGGTTGCTATGTCCGATTCTATCTTTACCAAATTACTACGATTTGCACGACCTGCAGAAGTCAAACTTTTCCTTGCAGACTTAGCTGCTTCTAAATCCTGACGAGAAATATCAACAATTTCGTCCGTCATTTTAGCAGTCCAATATATATCTGCCGCACTATAGCGAACCTCGCGACGAGTAACTTCTTCACCCGCCTCGGCCATTTTTATCGCAGACTTAACGCTTTTTACCGCGTTGCCTATTTTTCCAAATGTATAAATGGGCTGCGTAACGGAAACACCTGCCATAACAATACTATCAGACACATCCCAACTAGCAGGCAGTTCAACAGGCTTTACCAAATATTGAGACAAAAGCCCGCTAAGTTCTGGCGGAATAGAAACTTCATAAGACCCAAAAGGCTTTTCAACATTGACCAAATTCATGTATGTGGCCGTGCCTTCAATTTTAAACCAACGGTTTGCATTGGTAGCATCCAAAGTAGCCTCGGCCTTTTTTACATTAGCTTCAGCTTTTTTTATATCCTGCGACTCGGTCATAATCATATTAACCGCGTCATTTAAAGACAAATCCATTGCATAAACATCACCAGCCGCCGCAACCAAGGACAACATAAATGCAGACATACAAATTTTACGCATTTGATAACTCCATTTTAGTCAGAATACCATTTATTGTTTTTAAAGATTTCGTTAACGAATCTTCATCGGAACGAGATAATTTAGAAAATAACATTTCAATCGTATTACGCATACTCTCTATTGCCTGATTAGCAACCTTTTCACCAGCCTTTGTTACTGAATACCATGTATTTCTACGATCGTTCTCGTCAATTTTTCTAAGGACCAAACCATCACGTTCCAACTTTCTAAACGCTGCGCATAGATTTGGCGCTGTTGCCATTTCTCGTCTAGCAATGTCTTTTAATTTTGCCGGTCCGCCCATATGCAAACGCACTAAAATACTTAACTGTTGCCGCGGATAGCCAGCAAAAACAACAGGATAACGCTTTAATTTATCCGACAATCTATCTAGTATAAAAATATTCGCCTCTAACAAATTTATAAATTCTTTCCGCGCCATTTTAGACTCTTTTAATTGTTCGTTAAACCATAATCATTAAAAACCTGAATTATTATATTATTTAATAATTTAAATGCAAGAGTAAAAGTAATCTTTTTTTTGAAAAATTCAACTAATAAAAAACACGCATAAAAAATATTATTGCAAAACGCTAAAAGATAGATATAATCTTAGAAGCTTTTGGGGTGTCGTCTAATGGTAGGACAAGAGATTTTGGTTCTCTTTATCATGGTTCGAATCCGTGCGCCCCAACCAATATTTGAACCGCCATTGCGGCGGCTTTATTTTCCTTTACATTTAAATACTGTATCCAAAGCCGTTTGTCTGCTTTCCATGACTTTGTCATATTCTATCTGCGCGCGTGTCTTTATATTGTTCTGAACTAAAAATTTTTCCTGCCCAGCAATATATTTTGCTCGTCCATGTTCGTCTAAACCCGCAACAACATTCCCGTATGGCGTTGAAAAGGACCCCGGGGAATAACCTAATTCCCACGACAGTCGAACCCTGTCTGCATCCCATAAACATGCAGAAACCAAATCCGTACACGCACGCCCAACCGTATGCGTTTTTGCTGCATTAATTATTTCCTCTACCTCAACCGGCAATAAATTAGGATAATTATCTGCCAAAAATTTACGCGCAATTGGTTCACAGTTTGCCCCATGCGCCTCGCAACATTCATCCTTAACGCTCGCGCAATCATGTAAAGAAGCGGCTAATATTACTGGCAAAGGATCTTGACGTACAGAAAGTGCGAAATCAAGCCCCATAATACCTACTTGCGCAGTATGCCCCATACCATGACAACCATATTTCGGCTGTTTCGTAATCCGCTCTATCTTAGGCAAAATTTCGGAAAATAGTAATTTAGAATAATACAATTTTTCTCGCAAAATTTGTCTGAAATCGCTTGGTCTAAGTAAAACGTTCCTATGCTCCGCAAATAACTCTATTTTGTCAGCCATACTTTCTAATCTATTAACCATCTCGTTACGCAATAAATATTCTTCATTTTCTGACAAGAACCTTTGACCATCAAACTTCATCTGATTATCAATGTTAGCGCGCGCTCTGATTTCATAAGGTTTATCCAGACGAATTATACTATCGGACCTGAACGGTACATATGAAACATGCCCCGTATCTTCATAATAATTTGTGTAATGAAAACCATCAAAACCAATGGATTCAAAGTAATGTATCATGCGTTGAAAAAACAAATGCTTCCTATCAAATTCTTCTGAATAAGAGCTGTCTTTAGCTACCTCATACAAATTATCTGTTTCTAGTTCCTTTCTTACACTCGATATTGTTCCCTTGGCAAAAGGTTCACATACAATATAATCATATGCAGAGCTTACTTTGCTTCGTTTCAACTCTTTTATAAAGTGGTATAACAAAACCTCGCGATAGTACCCAATGTTATGTATCGCATTTACATCTTGTAATTCATACGTATTTTTCAAATTTAATTTTACAGGAATAATATAACTTGGATCACCTGTCCGCGTACGAGAAACAGCCACATATCCACTTCGGTTTTCTTCCTTTTTTAAACCGTTGCTAGCCATTTCTTTAGCCGCATATATAGACCCAAAATGAGACAATGGCTTAAATCTAGAAAAATTACTATATGTTCCATGAAAAAAAACTTTATCTGTGGCTAAAAAACGCGTCATTATAAACTCCTAGCAACCAACGGGAAAGTAACACAATATAAAATATTTGTCAACAATCAATATTTAATATTTGCAAAAAGTAAAAAAAATGTTATTATACCTGCGGTTTTGGTCCCATCGTCTAGCGGTCTAGGACGTCAGATTCTCATTCTGAAAACACGGGTTCGATTCCCGTTGGGACTGCCAAGCTTTTTACTTTTATTCCTATTTTCCCAAACAATCTGTGACTTTTATGGTTAGTTTGTCTATCTTTTGTGTTGACAACTGATTTTTTTGTATTATATAACAGGCAAAAAAAAGAGGACATCATGCAAAAAAAGAGAGCAAGTTTAAAAAAGATATTAGCTATTTCTTCGACCACCCTTTGCGTAGCCGCAATTCCTTCTATTTGTTTCATGTTATCTATACTAAATTCTGATTTACCGAACAACCCAAACGAAGACCTTCGTAACAACAGGGAATTTGTACGATATATGAATCAAACATACCTTAATACTTACGACACAACGGTAAAAAAGACACGTAATAGTCCAGAATACAAAGCTGCACAAAAAAAGTTGACTTTATTGGAAAGCAAGGGTTTTAATGCCACGAACAGCCAAGAATATAAGTTAACAGAAGACAGACTTCATTTCTTAATGGATTCTTCTTTGAATCAAAATCAAAAGCTTGTAGAAATATCAGAAGCGTTAAATAAGGCTTATTCAAATATAGAAATACTGGAAGGCGATAGCGCAAGACGTGATTCTATACGCCGACTGCCAATTGATCAGCGCTTTAAGAAAAATTGGTTGCAGTTTATGTTGGATATAAATCAATCCAGACAAGAAGAATATGCCAAACGCGTAAAGGTATTAGAGAACAAACTTCAAAACTATAAATAAAAATAAGCGCCATAATGGCGCTTATTTTTATACAGTCTTTAAAAGATTCTTTGCGCCTTCTAATAAACTTATCACAACATCTAATTTATCAGAATCCTGTTTGGATTGGGGTTTAACACTTTCAGAACTAACAGATATTTCTTGTGTAAATTCATCTGCAGTTTTAGGTAAATTTCCCTCTCTTAATAACTTCTTTACACCGGCAATCGTCAGGCCTTGTTTATAAAGCAAATCACGAATTACAATCAATCTATCAACCGTTTCTGCACGGTAATAGCGTCGCCCACCCGCCCCAGTAGTTGGACGTATAGCCACAGGGAATTGCTTTTCCCAATAACGCAAAGTATGCGCCGGTACGGACAAGCGTTTTGACACTTCGTTTATAGATGCAAAATATTCGTTATCCATATCAGCGCTTCCTTATTGTTTTTAATTTTCCGCAACCTCGGCCGCTTCTGCATTTACTTCTGCTTCTTCACCCTCGTCACTTAGGATTGATATTGCAGAAACAACGCGCTCGTTCTCAGCCGTACGGAACAGCGTTACACCCGCCGTGCTTCGACCAGCAATCCTAACATCTTTTACAGGTGTACGGATTATCTTGCCACCATCTGTTACCATAATGATATCATTATCATCCGCAACAGGGAAAGATCCCGCAACAGCTGTATTCTTGCCACCTAACTTAATGTTAGTAAATCCGCCACCACCACGATGCGTGGTACGATACTCATAAGAACTAGTACGTTTACCGAAGCCGTTTTCAGAAATCGTCAATATAAACTGTTCGTTTGCAGCCATTTCTTTCATCTTGGCTTCGTCCAAAACTAATGATGTTGCTTCTTCTTCGTCATCAGCCTCTTCTTCTATACCAGTCTCGGCCCTGCGCGCTGCACGACTCTGCTTCACATATGCCGCGCGTACAGCAGCGTCAGATTCACCATGATTCAACATAGCCATACCGATAATGCGATCATCTTTACCAAGCGTCATGCCACGTACACCCGTTGAATTTCGTCCAGCAAATATACGAATTTCTGGCACTGGGAATCTTATGCAACGACCACGATACGTCGCCAGGAACACATCTTGATCTTCATTACATGGCAATACAGAAATCAAAGAATCGCCCTCATCCAGCTTCATCGCTATCTTACCATTTGCACGTATTGAATCAAAGTCAGACATGCGATTACGACGAACCGTACCAGACGCTGTTGCAAACATTAAGAAATGTTCTTTGCCAGACGCTTTTACACGTTCTACATCTTCTTCTGGAACGGGCAATATTGCCGTTATGGTTTCACCATTTTCCAAAGGCAGCAGATTCACTAATGGACGACCTTTTGCAGACGCGGCCGCCTCTGGCAACTTATAGGTCTTTAACTTGTAGCACAAGCCCTTTGAACTGAAGAACAGCAGCGGTGTATGAGTATTTGCAACAAACACCTGAACAACATAATCGTCATCTTTTGTCGTCATAGCATTGCGCCCCTTGCCACCGCGCTTTTGTGCACGGTACGTATCCAAAGACACACGCTTGATATAACCCGTATTAGATACAGTTATAACCATATCTTCACGAGCAATTAAGTCTTCTATATCTATGTCTATTTCCGCATCAGAGATTTCTGTACGTCTTGGGCTGGCCCAATTATCACGAACCATTGTAGTTTCATCACGAATAATTTGAATTATACGTTCATGACTACCCAAGATGTCTAACAAGTCTTTTATCTGCGCACCTAATTCAACCAAATCTTCGTGTAATTTATCACGTTCCAAACCTGTCAAGCGATGTAACTGCAATTCCAAAATCGCACGCGCCTGATCATCAGACATATAAAACATGCCATCTTTATATTCTGTGTTCGGATCATCTATCAATTGAATATAATTTTCAATATCTGACGCACGCCAACCGCGTGATACCAACGCTTCTCGTGCAGCATCTGGATTCGCACTAGACTTAATAAGTTCAATAACTTCGTCCAAATTACCAACCGCAACAGACAAACCTAATAAGGTATGTGCACGATTACGGGCCTTGTTCAAATCAAATATAGTGCGTCGACGAATAACCTCGCATCTAAAATCAATAAACGCATCCAGAACCCCGCGAACATTAAACAACATTGGACGGCCACGATTTAAAGCCATCATGTTAACTGGGAAATTCGTCTGCATCTCTGTGTACTGGAACATATGATTCAGCACCACGTCTGCTATTGCGTCACGCTTTAATTCTATAACAATACGTAAACCTTCTTTGGAAGATTCATCACGAATTTCTGAAATACCCTCTATACGCTTATCTTTGCTTAATTCCGCAATTTTCATAATTAATTGCGCTTTATTTACCTGATAAGGTATTTCATCAACAACTATTGCCTGATGATCATGGAAAGTCTCCATATGTGTTTTTGCGCGAACAATTATTGAACCACGCCCCGTTGTGTGTGCTTTATACGCACCAGCACGCCCCATGATAACCGCACCAGTTGGAAAATCTGGGCCAGGAATAATGCCAAACAATTCATCGTCTGTCAGTTGGGGATTATCTAATATTGCCAAAATACCATTACAAATTTCACCCAAGTTATATGTAGGTACATTTGTTGCCATACCAACCGCAATACCAGAACCACCATTTACCAAGAAGTTTGGGAATTTTGTAGGCAACACAACGGGCTCTTGCAATGTACCGTCAAAGTTAGGCTGCCAATCAACCGTATCTTTATCCATGTCGTCCATCATGGATGCGCCAAGCTTTGACAAGCGCGCCTCAGTATAACGCATAGCCGCAGCTTTGTCCCCGTCGCGAGAACCAAAGTTACCTTGCCCTTGAACCAACATTTCCCCCATAGAGAAATCTTGTCCCATACGTACCATAGCCACATAAATAGAACTATCACCATGTGGGTGATATTTACCCATAACATCACCAACTATACGTGCAGACTTTACGGTTGGTTTGTTCGCTGGTGCCACATCATTCATAACATACAAAATACGACGGTGCACTGGCTTACAACCATCGCGTACGTCTGGCAACGCACGGTCAACAATTACCGACATTGCATAGTCTAAAAAGCTTGTCCGCATTTCATGTTCTAGGGAAGATTGCGGAATTTTTATTTCGTTTACTTCATTGATATTATTTGTTTCTGACATACTAGATTTTCCCTTGTTTTTAACAAGTAAAGCATAGCAAATTTTTTAACTTTTGGTCAAGACATAAACCCTAAAAAAAACATTGACAAAACCACCGTTTGTAGTACAATAAGTGGGCTATGACAAAAATTGAAAAAATATTAAGCGAAGTACGCCAAGACACAAAATCATTGGCAGAAGATGAAAGCTGTGACATTTTTACAAGGGCTCAACTAACAACTATGTTGTGGACATTAACAAAGATGGAAGATTTGTTAAGGGCTAAAAATAATTTCCTTTCTCGTGTTCGTGAAAGAAAGAAATAAAAGGGCAAGGCATGTTTTTACCTTTATGGCGACTTTTTACTGCTTTGTTTATATACTACATGATGTTAGAAGGGTTAAAAAAAGTAGGTTTAATAAAATCTAAATAAAAATGTTGCGTTTTTATAAAACCTGTGATTAAATAGGGGCACAAAAGGATTTCATTATGGCAACAAAACGTACATATCAACCATCAAAAACACGTCGCGTGCGTACGCACGGTTTCCGTGAACGGATGGCTACAAAAAGCGGGCGCGAGGTTTTGAATCGTCGTCGCGCGGCTGGTCGTAAAAGATTGGCAGTAACCGCAGCAAACTAAAAAGACCGCCGGTGCGGTTTTTTTAATGATAAACAAACCGCGCAATTAATGCGCGGTTATTTTTATTTTTTGATTTCTTCCCATGTGCAGATTACATATGCATGCTCTGTATCCCCCGTTCTAATTTTATGACGGGTAACAAGGCCGTCTATCGCAACATCAACCGATACTTCCGGAGTATCAGGACTGATTTCTTTTTTGAAATTCAGTTCTATACTTTTTAGCACATGCTGATTCCTGTACACGTACCCTACGCTTTCAGTTGCCCAGACCGCATATACCGCATTATTTATGTGCTGATTTACATCAATATCATCAAACCTGCACTTGAATACATGAGTCTTTTCTGCATCAAAGTCAGGAAATTTTTCAAACTTTCTGTCCCACGCCCGTTCTGAAATTATCGGCCAACTTGGCAAACTATCATCAGCACGTATCGGGCGACGACGTTTCATGTCGATTAAAATCCATTGAGACGTTGCACGAACCATCAATCGACCGTCACTGCCCCGAACCTCAAAATCACGAAACGCACGCAGCCCATCATAAGAAGACGGCCATGTTATAAACGAAAGTTCTTCACCTTCTCGCGGCATTTCTACAATGTCTACAAGATAGTGTGTTACAACCCATGCTATGTTATGTTCTATCAAATAAGACCGACCACAACCTAAAACCTCTGCATTAGTATCGGCAACCCCTTGAAGTTCATTCATTAAAATCAAGGGTCTAACGTTGCCGTACCTATCACATTGATAGGCTTGTAACACTCTCTTCTCTGCATACTTACCAGCCATTTTTATTCACCCTTAACTTGATTGTTTTGTGCAACGACAAAATCAATCTTATCGCCCAACAAAACTTCATTAGCCCTTGCTGCGGATTTTATAACACCATGCAGTGCAACAGGCACATCAGACGGTATAGTTAAGGTTTCTAGTTTCGCCCCATTACCTATCTTTTGCTCTGTACGCATACCACGAACAGTCTTTAACAAATCTAACGCTATCTGCATCTCAGACACGTCTGTATCACGTGCAGCATCAACAGATGGATATTCAGTCAAATGCAACGTGTCACCACCTTCATACGATTTGTAAATACGCTGCCATAATTCTTCGGTTTGGAAAGGTATAAATGGCGCATACAAACCTATTACTGCACGCAATACCTCATATAACGTCCACTGCGCAGATAATTTTGATTCCGCACTATACTTTTCTGGTGACCAGAATCTGTCTTTGATGAACTCTAAATACTGATCACAGAAGATTTCATAAAAGAACGTATCTATCGCAGCACGAGAATTATAATTATCGTACTTGTCCAAATTCTTACGAACTTCCGCAATCGTCTTATTCAACTCTGACAAGACCCAGCGATCTTCTATGAACCTATCTGCAACCGATATTTTCTTTGCTGTATCTGGTTCAAAATCAGTCAAATTCATCAAAACATATTTAGCGGCATTCCACAATTTTGTAAGCAATTTAGACCCACGCTTAACCTCGTCATCACTATAACGAATATCTGTACCTATTGGCGCTGTTGCAATCCAATAGCGCAAAGCATCTGCACCAAACTTTGCAACAGTATCTAGTGGATCTGTGCCGTTGCCTTTTGTCTTGGACATCTTCTGTCCTTTGGAATCACGTACCAACCCATGAAAGTTTACCGTTCTGAAAGGAACATCGCCCATAACATACATTCCCATCATTATCATACGTGCAACCCAGAAGAATATTATGTCCGCACCTGTATACAGTAAATCTGTTGGATAATATTTCTTTAATTCTGGTGTTTCATCCGGCCAACCCAATGTAGAAAATGGCCACAAAGCAGAAGAAAACCACGTATCCAAAACATCCTTGTCACGAGTTAATTCTTTGCCCCCAGATTGTTTAATAGCCTCTTCTTCGCTTTCTGCGACATAAACATTACCATCTGCGTCATACCACGCTGGTATATGATGCCCCCACCATAACTGACGAGAAATTGGCCACTGGCGAATATTCTTCATCCACGCCATATACAAATTATAACGGTGTTCTGGCATGAATTTTATGCGACCGTCTTCAACAACCTTTATCGCTTCGTCTACCAACTTGGTTGTGTCAACAAACCACTGATCTGTCAAATAAGGTTCTACAACCACCCCACCTCTTTCAGAATATGGTGTCGGAATAACTTTGTCTTCTATCTTTACCAACAGACCCGCAGCTTCTATATCCTTTACAACTTCCTCGCGAGCCTTGAATCTATCCATACCACGATATTTTTCCGGAACGCAATCTGCATCATTTAACTTTGCATCTGGCGTCAAAATATTTACAGCTTTCAAATTATGACGCTGACCTACTTCCCAGTCATCAAAATCGTGTGCAGGCGTTATCTTTACCGCGCCAGTTCCTTTTTCTGGATCGGCATGTTCATCCCCGATAATTGGAATTTCTATATCCGTTAGCGGTATTATCGCCTTTTTACCAATCAAGTGCTTTAATTTTTCGTTTTCTGGATGTACTGCAATTGCTTGGTCTCCAAATAACGTTTCTGGTCTGGTCGTCGCAATTTCAACATAACCACCACCAACTAAAGGATAATTAAAGTAATAAAATTTACCTTTCTCTTCCCGCGTCTCTACTTCCAAATCAGAAACTGACGTCTGCTGTTTAGGACACCAATTTACTAAACGTTTGGCACGGTATATTATCCTTTCGTTGTACATTTTTACAAACAACTTTATAACCGCGCGCGACAATCCATCATCCATTGTAAAGCGTTCGCGCTTCCATACAGGCGTTACCCCCAATATGTGCAACTGGTTTACAATCTGACCACCCTTTTCGGCTTTCCACTTCCAAGCGTAGTCAAGCAACTGCTCTGTACTTAAAGAACGTGGATTTATACCTTTCTTCGACAAGTCACGTTCTACCAACAACTGAGTAGCAATAGACGCATGATCTGTACCAGGTTGCCACAAAACATCATAACCACACATACGTTTATAGCGACAAATAATATCCGTTAAAACATTATCCAACGCATGTCCCATGTGTAAATTACCCGTAACATTCGGTGGTGGCATCATAATGCAAAAAGCGGGTTTATCTGACGTTACGTTATTTGACCAAAAATCATTCGAATCCCAGAAATTCTGTATTCTAGTTTCTATTTCTCGTGCGTTTAAATTTTTTCCTAAATCTATTTTCATTTTTTATTTCCTAATTATCGGTTTCCAATTCGTTGTATCAATATTTTTTAATTCGGCTGGCAAATCTGAATCGCTTAAAACGTTCCAAGTTTGCGTCCTGCCAAACGGGCCTATTTTTCCACGCACTCGTAATTTATCGTTATAATCTTTCCAAATCTCACTTGAATAAACGCTACCCTTTTTAGGGTCCATTATCTTACCATCTGTGTATTCGGAATCATCTGAATCCCATTCCATTTTCCAGATAATATCTAACCCTACATACTTCGGACTTCCTGCGACCTTTTCTGCAATTTTTACAGGATTATTTATAGTTTCTGAAACATTACCCTTTTCATCATATAACGCGACTATACGCCCCGCTAACAAGCTATCATTTCCGTCTTTATACTCGTATAACTTAACAATAGACTTTGGCAAATTCGTTTCATCATCAATCGTTTGATACATTCCCGTAAATGGCAATGCAGCACATGCAGCACCAGACACAAGTATTCCACAAAGCCCAAAAGTAAATATTTTCATTATAAAACACCCCTAAATTACTCTGCAAATCCTATCAGATAAAAAATAAAATTCAAGGCATTGTTATAATATTAATTGACAAATTAAAAAATTTGTACTATATATTACACAACAAACAAAAAGAGCATAAAAAATGACAGCTTCAGAGCTTTCTTTTATAAAGCAAATTTTTGAAGAGAATCCTATTTCTCACTGTGTGAAATACAGCGGCAGAAGCCCTGTGGATGTTTATACAGTCAGCACCTCTTATCGCACAAAAGAAGGAACAATCAGAAAAGATTTGGTTACCGTAACAAACACAAAAGACACTGCTTTGTTCGAGGTTTTAATTGGTGGCAGCTGCGTTTTTGCCAAAAATTATAGAAAAGCAAAACCTATCAAACTAACTGATTCCAACTCTCTACCAGATGAAGACGAAGTCATTTTAGATTTGCTGAAATTATGCGATGACAAGGTTACAAGAAAATACTTAAATCAGTTAAAAGAGATAAAAAGTTTCTTAGACGATTTAAAAAACTCTAACATAAAGTAAAAGACATGTCCGACGATCTATTCACTTTGTTACTTCTTGCAATACAAAAAACTTTTATATCAGTAGAAAATACTGATACAGGTTCATCTTACTATTTCATTCTGCGTGATGATTCTGAAATCCAAGAAATAGAGCTTCAATGTTTATACTCTCATACAGACGAAAAAAATACATATGCAAAATGTAACTTTTATGTAAACGGCTTTTTACTTGAAGAAGCTTTTATTCCTGTATTTCAAGGAAAAAAGCCACAGAAATTTAACAAACTAACAACTTCAGCTAAACTGGAAATACTATTAAGAGCATGTTCTCAAAAAGTAATAAAACAAGAAATAGAATGCCAAAAATTCAATATGCTTAAAACATTTAAAAAGAATTCTAAACAACGCTCTAATTAGAAAAATTAAATTGCGCGAACAATTCTACAAAACGTAACCCCATAAACTTCCTTGGCGCCAGCTTTCATTAAAACGTGACGCAATTCAGAAAATGTCGCACCAGTAGTCATAACATCATCTACTAGCAAAATTTTTCTGCCGCGTATGTTTTCGGGATTTATCACATTAAAAACACCTTTTACATTCTCCATACGTTGCTTGGCATTTTTATGGCCCATATCTGCCCTATACTTACGTTTTAAACTAGACAAATCCATTCTTACCCCAAAGGCTTTCGCAATAGGCCGCGCTAACAATGTCGCCTGATTATAACCACGATGAAACAAACGTTTGTACGCCAATGGTACAGGAATGACTACATCAGGTTTTATATCTACATCTCGTAAAGTCCATATCATGGCCCGTGACATAAAGTAAGAATATCTTATTTTCCCAGCATGCTTAAATGGCAACATAACTGACCGAGACACGTCATCGTAAACACATGCAGAACGAATTAAATCCAACTCGCAACAACCTGCCGCACAATTTGGGCACAGTGGCTGATTTCCTAAATCAATGTTTGCAGGAAACGGATATCCACATTTTTCACATTTTGGATTTCCTATCCAATTGAATCCAACCCAACAATCCGCACATAATTCGCCATTCGTCGATACCGCTGCACCACATATCGGACAAGACGCAGGAAATAAAAAGTCAATCAAGGAATTTGCGCATCTATTAATGATATTATGCGCATTCGCAGAAAACTTCTTTACCAAGACATACTTCTATATGTTTTCTTGCTGACCGTATCACCAAAAATATCTTTCTGCTGCTTAGTCAGCGTTTCATATTGATCAAGCGATATCATCCTTAGTACTAAACCTTCTTCGTCACGCTGGGAAAGCACAGGTAATATACGCTGTTCAGAAATTCCATTGTCTCGCAAGACTTGTTCTATTATCGCCAAACGTCTTGCTGCCAACTTCCGTTCTTCTGCGTTGGTTGTAACGTTCTGAGGAATCGAAACCTGAACCGCACGTGTTGGATTACTTAACACTATTCCTGCATACTCTGTCAGCAAATTATAATTATCTCTGGATAATGCAGCGTCGGCATTTCTAAATTTTATCTTTATCTCTAATGGTCTTATTCCACCTAGCTGAGTACCAGCTGTTTCGGACAAATCACGCTGTGAAGTAAACCCTTCGGCATTAGCCGTCATATCACTAGCAACATCAAACCTATCATCTATTTGGAAAGTTGATAAATGCTTATTCTCTGACAAGAATGTTTTTCTAAACGCTTTACGTAATTCACTTGGACTCATTTGCGTCATCTCGTTACGCGTCTCAACAATACGTGGTGATTCTGCACGCTGAACGGCACGAACAACAACATCGTCAGACACATCATCAAATGGAACAACGACACGTGACAATCTTACATCATCATTTTCACCTGCCTTCGCCACGCTTTCATTTGCAATACCCGTACTTCTTGCAGAACTACGAGAAACAACTTTGCGTTGTGACAAATTATTTTCTGCCGCAAAAGGCTTAACACTTTCATCGGCACGACGCTGCAGCTCATTCAAATGAGCAATTTGCGCATCCAATTCAGACATAGCAGTATCTGTTGACTTAGATACAGAACTAGCAACTCTCGACACATCAGAAGTTCTTTGACTTGCCACCACTTCCCCGTCCAAGCTTTCTTCTGGCAGCATTGTATCAGAGCGAATTACAGAAAATTCGTCAGGAGAGGGTAAGCGCAAAGGTATAACATCGGACGATGAAGATACCCGTGCCCATAAATCTGCACTTGGTCTACGTGGAGACAAAACATCCGATGCAACAATTTGTTCACCAGAATCTACTGGCTTGGCAACAGATGCTTTTTGTGTGGTCGCTGCACGCGAAACAACAGTGCGAGATTCTTTTTCATTACTTGCCACACTCTTTTCTTTATTCTCTGTATTTGTATTAGATTTTGCTATTGCAGTAGGTGCCTTGGCTTCTGAATGCTTTATGATTGGTTCCCCAAACGCTTCGCGCGCAGAAATTCCGCCCGCCGCCACATTGACTACGGGCAACCGTACGTTCGCAAAAGCCGGTAAAACAACAAAAAGAGATAAAACAGAGATTGCAATCTGTCGCATTTTCCTTTCCTTCCTTAATTCATCATAGAACAAATGACGAATCGCAAGCAAGTAGAAAAATGCAAAAATCGCTATTTTGTTACTTCATCACAAATAATTTTTACTGCATTATTCGGGACAAGTGATTTGTGAGCCATTTTCTCCAATCGATTAGTATTCTCAAAAAGTTCCGTCAATGTCGCGCTTAGCCATTTTGGGGTAAACTTCTCTTGCGGGACAGCAAATCCACCACCAAGCTTTGCAAAACTTTGTGCATTTGCAGCCTGATCTGGATTTATGTTTAATGGTACTAATATTGCCGGTCGCCCAACTGTTTCTAGTTCCACAACTGTGCTTGCACCACTTCTTCCTATAACCAAATCCGCATCAATTATTGCACCTGCCATATCGTGTATAAAGGACAACACATTTGCGCGTATTTTGTTATCTGCATATAACTTTTGCAGCCTAGCCACATTTTCTGGACGCGTCTGATGTGTAACAAAAATCTTCTTGTTTTTCATCTGTAACAATGCTGCCGGAACCACATCGTCTAGAATCTGAGCCCCCAAAGACCCACCCGTAACTAATAATTTCGAAGCATTTGGAATTGGTGCCCCCGCTGCCGCCAAAAATTCCTGTCTAACAGGTAACCCCGTATAAACTATTTTAATTTGCGTATTACCTGGTATACCATCAACAGATGGAAAGCTTGTCATTAACGTCTTTACCCAGCGCATTGCAAATTTGTTTGCACGACCAATGGCCGCATTTTGTTCATGCAAGTACGTAGGTATTTTCCACAAATGCGCTGCAAAAACAGCTGGAACAGACGCATAACCACCAAAAGCAACTAATCTATCTGGTCTAGAAAACAAGAAACGAAACGTCAGCCACGTTGCAGATAAAGCTATTTTTGACAAAGCAAGAACTTGCTTTATACGGCTTTTTGCGCCGACACCCGACGCCCATAACATTACTACCTTGGCCCCATCTGGTGCGCCATCTTTAACCATTTGCTTTACGCGACCATCCGCAGAAATAGTGACACTATATCCGCGCTTTACTAATTCTGTCGCCACGCTTAATGCCGGAAAAACGTGACCGCCCGTACCACCTGTTGCAATCCATATTTTCATGTTTTTTCTCTGTTTTTATGGTATAATTCTCAGTGACTAGTTATTATAACACCGCTATTAAATATTTCAACAAGGAGTAACTTATGTTAGAAAAAAAAGCAACTAACACAAATAACATTCCCAAAAGCTACTTAAAATTCAAAGCCCTGTTACCGCGCGATGGATTCTGTATTCTAAAACCAGATGATTTTAAAAAAATGATAAAAATTATTCATGACGAACAAGATAAAAAAACAAAAAACGTTCTTTTTGGTGAAGTATTAGATAAGTTATTCGCTGGTGGTTGGGGCTGGTATATGCGCTACGGCCAAAGCCTATCATCTGCACGACCTATAAGGCGCGCATATCAATTACCAGAAAGTGAGCGAGATAAAGCTCTAAAAGTTTTGAGAATGGTAAAAGACATGCACATTGAATTACGTTATAAACCAAGCTATATCGGAATTATCAACTCATTTATACGAGAGTTTGGCGGAAAAACAGTAAGCCGCGAACAGCAAAATCAAAAACAAAAAGAAGAATTTAACAAGGCAATATCAAAAATAAAATCTGGTTCAAAAATGCCGCGAAAACTAAAAAAAAGACTGACGAAATTGGAGAAGGTTCATTAAAAAAACGGGATTTTCCCGTTTTTTACTTCCACCGATCTTCTCTTACTATTGCCATTATCATACCAAACAGCAGGCAAAATGACAGCAAAGAACTTCCACCATATGATATAAATGGTAACGTCATTCCTTTTGGTGCAAATAAATGCAAAGTAGACATAAGATTTATGCAGACTTGTGTACCAAACAATGCAGCCGTTCCACCTGCCGCATAAAAAACAAATTTATCCCTAGCATTTATAGCATTCAAAATCAGACGCCGTAATACCAACATTAAAAAGATTATTAGTGCACACGCCAATATTGCCCCTGCATCCTCTGCAACCGCGGCAAATATAAAGTCAGTATGCGCATCTGGCAAAGATTGTTTAACAAACGAACCGTCACCTTGACCGAATAAACCACCATTTTGAATAGACTGAACCGATTGAGTAACCTGATATGTATCCCCTGTTCCCGTAAAAAATGAAACTATACGATTATGCACGTGTGACATTGTAAAGAAAGCAACGGTCAACAATCCGACAGCCGCCGCCCCTAAAACAGGTATTATGACCAACGGCAAGCCCGCTATAAACATCATAGCACACAACACAGCCAGATATAGAATAGACGTACCTAAATCAGGATGAGAAAAGATTATAAGTAATGATACTGCAAAAGTTGCCAAATATGGCCACCATGATAGCCACTTAAATCGCCATGCCTCTTTATTAAAGAAAATATCGTCCCCATAAACATCACGCATTTTTGCAAAGAACCACGCTGTGATTATTATAAATCCAGGCTTCATTATATCTGCTGGCATGACATTGGCAAACCCCAAAGAAACGAAACGATCAGAACCATTTATAGTGTGTGGTGCCACAATAGTTACTAAAAGCAGCAACAACCCAACCGCTACATTTAACCACGACAACCTTATAACCCATTTTTTATTTAACATACTGGCCCCTAAAAGGGTTACAAATCCCAACACATAAAATGGAATCGCTTTTACTATATAATAGTTCCAAGGTTGTCCAATACGCTCTGCTGCAACCGAACCCGCTGAAATCATACAAATCACGCTTATCAGCATCATCACCAGCACATAGGCCAGCAATTTACGGTCTATTTCAAAGTACCAACTAGTAAGTTTGCTTTCTTCCGTTCTTAGCATGTCGGGAATATTATACCATCTTTTTTAAGAAAATATACTGCTGAAAATATTTTTATTTAAAAACCCGACTTAAAAAGTCGGGTAAGATTATGCGAACTTTAATAAAACCAACGCAAGCCCCGAAAACAATATCGACATTATGAAAAAGCGTTCTACTATTTTCGTTTCTGGCCACCCCAATTCCTCAAAGTGGTGATGCAATGGGGCGCGCAGAAATACACGCTTACCCGTTCCCGTTATTTTACGAGACGCTTTAAAATACATAGTCTGTATGAATGAAGACAACAAAATCAATACCATCATACCAGCAGCAATAGCCATTATTATCTCTGACTTCAGCAACATCGCAACTGTTCCCATAAATCCGCCCAAAGCCAAAGAACCAACATCACCCATGAAGATAGAAGCTGGCTTAGAGTTAAACCACAAGAATCCTAACACTGCACCAAACGCAGCGCCTAAAACTGCATACAGTCCGCTTGCCGCTGGTAAAAACATGACTGTATCCATAAACCCTATACGGGTTGCCCCATACAAAGCTACAACTAAGACAACCAAAACAGGCATATAAAGTTTTACCAGCATACCATCTAATCCGTCTGTTATATTAGTTGCATTGGCACTGCCAGCTATAACGAAATAAGCAAATATGTAATAGAATATACCCAAAGGCCAAATTATACCAAATGGCAAAGCTAATGATAATTCGGGTATGTACAAAGGAATTGTTCTATTAATCAAATAAGCCAATATCACAACACAAACAGCCTCTAGCCCCAAACGCGCCATAGGTGACAAACCATTTGATGCTTTTTTTGACTGAGATACGACTTTCTTATAATCATCAACAAAACCGATTGCACCGAACATAACCAAAGCAGCTAGTGCTATCCAACCTGTTGGATTAGAAATTGGCATAAACAAAATACTTGGAATAAGAATTGCGGCGATGATTAACAAGCCGCCCATAGTTGGCGTTCCCGCTTTTTTTCTATGCTCTTGCGGAACATTTTCACTTATTGGTTGCCCCTTCTTTTGCAATCTGTGCATCATGCGTATGAATGGTCTGCCAAATAAAATCATAATTAAAAACGCCAGCCCAAACGCTGCGGCAAACTGAGTCCAACCACTTGCAAAAAATGTTGCGCCACGTTCAAAAAACAAAGATGTCAGCATAAAAAACTCCTTCTTATGCTGACATTTTATCACATAAATATAAAAAGCCAAAACTATTTAGCAACGCATGATATAGGTTCGCCATCGTTCAAGAACAATGTCCAATCTTCACCCTTGTTCCATAACGTAACAATAGTTTCGTTTAATTCCCCAACATAACGTGCACCAGACGCAGATATAGCCAAATCAAGCACCATTTCGTCACCGTTTATTATGGCGTTAAGCTTTTCACCATTTTCTGATAACGTCATTTGCACCTCATAGTCCCCGCACATGACAACTTCTTTTTTGTCACCACAGCCCGCCAGAGCTAACAAGGACATTCCACATAGTAAAAATTTTTTCATTAATCTCCCCCTTTGTTTAAATTAGAATACACCGCCTACAACCGGTCCAGAACTTTTCGTTTCTTTTTGGGGTGCAGGATTTGGTTTTTGTCCGGCTTTAAAAGCTTCCGTTATAATCATTCCATTTGGATCGGCAGATGCCGCAGCACCACTCATCCTATTTACACGAACAAATGTCAAACCATCTGGCACAGGGAACGGCTGATTCGTCTCGTTCGCAAGTGCAGTTTTCATAAAATCTGCAAACACACGCGCTGCCATATGACTGCCTGCCCCCTTGCCCAAAGGTTGCGGTAAATCAAAACCTAAATAAACACCCGCAATTAAATTTTTAGAAAATCCAACGAACCAGATATCTTTCACATCGTTAGTAGTACCAGTTTTACCCGCGATAGTATGTCCCGCTACACGCGCTTGCTTACCTGTTCCACGTTCGACGACACCTTGCAAAATAGAAACCATTTGATATAAGCTTTGTGGATCAGATAAAGGCTCGGATTCAGACAAACGTTCGGGTGGCAATAAATCTTCATTCCATTCTACCAATGTTACATTTCCACCGCCCAAAACACGTCCATACCTGTCTTCTATATAGTCCACAAGTTTTGGCTCTATTAAGCGTCCACCATTCACGAATGCTGAATAGCCTTGAACCAAACGCTGCAACGTTGTTTCACCAGAACCCAGTGCCAACGATAAATTCACATTCTTTAAGTCTTTCGGATAAACCCCGAATCGCTGCGCAACCTCTATGGCGTTTTCTACACCTAAATTTTGAACCATTCTTACCGCAGGAACATTCCTTGACGTCTCCAAAGCGTAGCGTAATGGTATATCCCCTAAGAATTTCTTATCATAATTTTCTGGTTTCCATAACGTTTCATCTTCACGCCAACCTACAATAGGCGCGTCTAATATCAGACTTTCTGGTGACACACCACGCTCTAAGGCGGCAAGATAAACAAATGGCTTTATCGTACTTCCAATCTGTCGCATAGCCTGTGTTGCTCTATTAAAGGAACTTTCGTTAAAAGAACGTCCCCCAACCATTGCAACTATTCGACCAGTATGAGGATTCATCGCAATAAGTGCACCCTGCAACTTCTGTTCGTTTTCACCGCGAACGGAATTATATCTATCTAGTTCTTTATTCAGTGCGTCACTTGCCGCATGTTGTAATTCAGGAACAATCGTGGTCTTTATATATAGCCCTTCATTATACAAAGTCTCGCGACCAAGACTTTCAAGCAATTGACGGCGAACGTCTTCCGCAAAATATTGAAAATCTTCTTCCATCTGCGCAGTAAAACCACTGTTTATATTTAACGTCTCGGCTGCGGCTGCGTCCGCTTCTGCCTGAGTTATATAACCTTCGTCAACCATACGACGCAAAACATAATTTCTTCTTTCTATCGCATCTTCTCTGTTATTTGGCGCCTTTGGCAGTGCCGCTAAGAAAGCGCACTCTGATAGCGTCAATTCTGATACAGGTTTATTAAAGTACATCAATGCCGCAGAACCTACGCCATACGCACGTGCCCCTAAATATATCTGATTTAAATACAAAGTTAAAATATGTTCTTTTGAAAACGTTCTCTCTAAACGCAAAGCTAAAATAGCTTCTTTTATCTTTCTGGATATCGTTCTTTCAGACGTCAGGAAAAAGTTTTTTGCAACCTGCTGGGTTATTGTTGACGCACCAGAAAACCGCGCATTAAATCCCATCATATGCAGACCATTATTAACAACCGCACGCGTTATTCCCTGAATATCTATTCCAGGATGCGTCCAAAAGTTTTGATCTTCTGCTGCAATAAACGCATTTACAAGTTGCGGTGGCAAATCCGCATAATCTATAAACACCCTGCGTTCTTCTGCATATTCTATCAACAGACTGCCATCAGATGCATACAGACGCGTTGCAACCGGTGGCGCATATGTTGCCAGTTTTTTATAATCTGGCAAATCATTACCATATATAAAAACGAGTACTGCCAACGCAGCAACACAAAAAGTAAAACCCCAAAATAATATGTTTAAAAAAACTTTTAATACTTTTTTGAACTTCATAACTGTTGAATTTTAAATTATTTGTTTTGGCTTTGCAAGTTTTGTATACCAATAAAAAAGCCCCACATACAAATGTGGGACAAAACACAATATTCTTCGTTTTTTATAATTCTACTTTTCCATTTGTTGCAACTAAATCTGCCCCCATAGTAATCTTACCGCCCGCTTCGCGAACCAATAAATCACCAGCCGCAACTTCAGCAAAATCTAATGGGTCAGAAACGAATGCATCAAACTTCCCAGCTGCAACCCATGCTAAATCCAATGCTGGGCATCCTGTCTTACGTACATCACCAATTAAACGACGAGAATCAGACACATTATATGCAATTGTCAAATCAGCTGGTTCTGATAAATTAGAAACTTTAACACGTGCCGAATGATAGGCAGAAAAAATATACGCCCCACGTTCAGCTTCTGCGTAATACAATCTTTCGTCAATCGGCGAATATACCAAAGCTATCTTCGTTTCGTCATTAGAACGCAGCGCCAAAGAAATTGCGAAATGAGGATTTGCACGAACGAAATTAGCCGCCCCAGACAAGGACAACACAAACTCATCGCGACCGTCACCCTCTTGCGTCACGTTCGGCGTCAACAACCCAGCAGACGGGCGAACCAGCAACAAATCAGAAAGAATGCTTTCTTCTATTCTGGCAGCAGCTTTCTTTACAAAGTCACGCGCACCATGCAAAGATTGCTGAAGATTCTCAACCTCGCCAAAGTCATGACGCAAACCAGACGCAGTACGTTGCAGCGCCATAAACATTCTATTTAACTCAGTCGAGCCCTTTATCAGCAGTTCCATTACTGTGCCTCGTCTTTATTGTATATTAAAACTTAAACCCTGCAAATTTCTTCTTAAAGCCCGCAGCACGCTGACCTTTCTCACCAGCGTTACTACGCTGACCGGTCCATGCAGAATGGTTCAAGTTATCTGTAGACAAAACTAAATCTTTTTTTACAGAAGAATACATCTTAATCGTGTTACCATCTGTCATTGTAACATTGATTTCGTGATATTCTGGATGAATTCCTTTTTTCATCGTATTTACCCTTTATGTTTTACAAGCCTGAAAATTATACAAACATTTTTCCAGAAATCAAGCAATATTCACATCTTATTAATAGCGACCAATGCAACCTAAATAAGAATTTCCCGTAGATTCTAGTACATTTATAAACTGTGCCTGACTTTTCCCAGAAAACAGCGCAAGTATTGTCCCCGCGTCCGTCGCCAACATATCTGCAACGGTGGCAATACCAGAATTCATTTTTTTAAAAAATCCACTGGCGGGGTATATCTCTGCCGCCAAAAGTTGGTTTTTACCGCTCTTTGATGCTTTTGCCGCCATTTTTTCTGATTCTATTACCATCAATTGACATTCAGGAGATATTATCAGCTTGTCCGTAACAACAGCATTACCCCCCAACAACTCGCCCCACCAACCAGTCGATTCACAAAAAACAGGGTAATATACGGTTCCACTAGGATTTTTTTCCAAAATATCAACCAAATCTACGTCACCAGTCACTATTTCTGGCATTACACCAGTAGAATTATTTATCACCTTACGCGCCAACTGATAATCAGGGTCGGCTTTCGTTTTACGTGGCCAATAAAGAATCGGAAACTGCTTCATTGATATGAATTATATCAGATTCGGCATATACAAAAAAGAGGCCTACTATAAATAAAGCACTTGATTTTTTATTTTTTTAATGAGGCATACCATTTTTTTAGGTTTCCCCACATAATATTTACATCTTTTTTAGCGGTATTATAGAAATCCTCAGGAATTTTTACATTTGCAAACAATGTTTTTACCAGCGCAGGTATCATTGTCATAAACATTGCAATAAATATTCCCATCAAAAGAATCGTTATTATGCTGTCATTTCGCATCATCAGACCGTCCATTAAAATAGTTGAATCATTCTCTGACAAAGCTAATGCCAGCCTATCCGCACCGTCCCATTGACCAAATACTGCATTCAAGAACATAATCGAAAATGTTAAAAACACGCCAACCATTGCGATTCCTGCTGTTGCCTTTATGACATCGTCTATCATTCCTTTTATTGTTTGACCACCATTTGGAAATATTGGCCAACCTTTAAACAACCATGACATTAACATGAACGGCAACATAACTAAATCTAAGGACAGTTTTACCAATACCTCTAAGAAATATAACGGAACTGGTAACATCGCAGCAAAAAACAATACCAGAATTAATAAACCAACAAAGAAAATTGGCACGTTCGGGAATATAGGAACACCCCATAGTATGTGATGCATGTACTCTTCATTAAAAGCCATATTTAACATCGTCCAGCCTATGGTCATTCCAAGCCCAGTCATTTGATGTACGTTTGCAATTTCACATGTTAAATTATGACGCAGGCGCGGTGAAAACGCCCCCGATTCTGCCGAAGCAACGCTTGCAGCAGTTGGGTCTGCAACGGCTGTCGCAACAACACACGAAGCAAACTCATCGTTCCCCGCAACAGCACGATTCAAAGAAAGCCCGACATTAAAAATAGGTTCTATCGCTATACTTGTTATCAATCTAGGCAACGGTATCGCTATCAATGCAGCCACAAAAGCAAGCTTTATAAACTTTACACCAAAGTCACTAACTATTGACCATGGTTCTTCTATCTTCGCATTTAGAAATCCAGAAAATAATTTCCAAGCAAACCATACAGCCATTAAACCAGCAGAAAAAGGAACTATTACTGTCCCTATTGCGCTATAAACACGTGGTAATAAACCAGACAGAGTTGAAATAATATCTGCGAACATCTGACATGACCAACAACTACTAAAGAAATTTAAAGCATCTGCCATATTAACAGGTGCCGCTGTTCTATATATGGAAAAACCTGCAATAACCCCAAGTCCGGCTATTGTTCCAACAATAAGTGGCGCAGCCGCCCCTGCTGTGAAAGGCAAGAAAGATAAAAAAATAACCCAAAATTTTTTTAGTCGGTTCATTGCTTTTAAGTATACCATATTTTGCATTAAATGTGATATAATTGAAAAGATAAAAAATGCAGAGAGAATGATTTTATTCAAAAAAATTCTTAACAGTTTGTGCTTACGCGGAATAACCGCAGCATTTTTTGCATTTTTTATTCTAACCCCGTTCAGTGCATACGCAGCAGATTACGCTATTGTGGACGCGCTAAATCTTGCCCCTATCATTCCTACCATCCTTGATGCACTGATGGCAATTGCAACCGGCGGTTACGAATTTTTTGTAGGAAATGGAACTGGGATAATCTACATACTGGTATGGGGCTTCCTTGCAGTATCGATGGCATTGTATTTGCTGAAAATGTACTTCCCAAAAACATGGTTGTCTTTTTTTGGCTTCTCTGGCGGTGGCGAGATGATAGCCGGAGTAGACGGTATGAGTATTGCCACAAACATGTTAAAACCTGCTATCAGGGCTATAATAGCTGTAACGGTGTTGCTGCAACTAAAACCCGTTTATCTAACTGAATGGTTAATTAACCCTTTCTTACAATTCGGTTCTCTTTATACACACCACATAACAGAAACAATTAATGAAACTGGCACGAACGCAAAAAAAATAGAATGCCCTCAATCTGTGATAGACCAAGGATGGATAACAAAAGAAAGCTGTGAATTTTTGGTTCAACCAGTTTCCGACCTATCCCATGCAAACAATCAAATCATAAAACGAGGCTTTGATTTTATTACCCGCGGTTTAAAGGGACTTATAACTTTAATACCACATGGTGGTGAAGACTTCCTTAACCTTGTTACAGGCATAATTTTAGTTATCACTTTTGTTTCAAGTAACCTTTTCATGGCTTTGTTAATAATACAGGCAATATTTAATTTTGGTATGGCCCTAGTTCTGTACCCGTTTCAGGTTTTGGTTTATGTAGTTAAACCAAACGACAAATGGTTAGATATATGGCCGGCCTTTGGCGGAATAACAAAAGCCTTGCAGAAAATAGTTGTTACTATGATTGCATGCGCTTTTATGCTATGTGTAAATTTGGCTATAATAAAAGCTTTGTTCCAATGGAATTCGTCGGTATTTGTAGTCGCAGCAGGTGGAACTGCGTCCTCTAATATTCCATCCGCAGTAAATACAAGTCTTGGTTTCGGACAACATTCCATATTATGGTTATCAGCAATTTTAACATTTTATTTGATGTTTAAGTTGTTTGATTTAACACGTGAAAAACTTGATACGTACGTTGGAAAAGATTCTGCCAACCTATATAACCAAGTTAAGGGCGATTCAAAAATCTTAATCAATCGTGCCAAAGGCATTGGGTCTGCAATAGGTACAGCAGCAGGGTGGATAAAAAAGAAGAAATGAACGAAATAGCAAACTCTTTTGTTGAAAGCACTGCGCAATGTTGGGGTTGCCCAATATTTGACCGTTTGTTTCAAATAATTTCTTATGCGGCTGCCGCCGTATATGATAAGTTTGCAATTTTTTGCGTCATAATATTCTGCGTCCTATTCGCTTTTTATATTATAAACGCGTTCTGGAAAAATATGAAAGACGGCGTTTCTGATCCGTTTTATCAAAAATCTATTAAACCTGTATTTATAAATTCTATTGTGGCGTTGGCTCTTTTAAGTATGGGGGTTATGTTCCCACGCTTTATAACAAGTATTACGTTTGAACCCGTAGCAGATCTGACTCTTATCTACACGCAAAGCATGTTAAAAACAGACAATAGCGTTGTAAACGAGAAGGTAACATATCAACCAGAAACTATAAACGATGAAGGATTTTACCGCCCACAGCTGCGTGACAAAATTATAATGCTTATGAAAACAACTATCACACAGTTCCAAGCATACATGAAACTTGGTATTGCTATCATGGACAAAGCGTTTTCTTTAAAAGCACTGCTTGGAATAGGTTCTTTAATAAAGCACATACTTCTATTCGTGATTGGCTTATATTTAACCTATGGGTTCTTTAAACTTTTCTTGTATTTCTGCTTTTATTTTGCTGACGTAATCATAGCGATGACCTTTTTCGCCTTTTTCTTCCCATTGTCGTTAATACTAATTTCTTTCAAGGGTGGAAATGCGCCCAATTGGATTTTATCACTTGGGAAAAACGTTGGAACCAACCAATTTAAAAATTTAATAAACTCTATCGTTACATTGGCGTCTGCTGTTATTACATATACTGTAATAATGGTTATACTTGCAAAATTTTTCTCTGCCCAGGGGCAAAGTGCAGCCGAAATCATGGAGCTTATAACCACAGGGCAAATATTTGCTGACGATCTTTCAACAGACAACCTTGCAGCTATGACAATCGGTAGCTGTATAATTCTTGTTTATGTGTTAAACTTCATATACAGTCAAATTCCACAGGTTACATCTATGATTATGGATTCGTTCGGCGTTTCTACAAAGAATGATTTGAGCGAACAACTGGCAAAGGACGCGATGAAGTTAACATCAAACGTAATAAATACAGCAGTTAGCATCGGGAAAAACATTTTAAGTGGTGGCGAAACAAAAGATAAAAAAGAAGGCGACAAAAAAGCGGAAAAGAAATAATGAAGAAAAAATTAATTGCCATTGCCATAAAATTTACCATGGGCTTAATTGCCCTAGGTATAGGTATATGGTATTTGTCATCTTCTATTGGTGGGGCCGCCATAACATACACCAGTATGGATAATTTTATGACGGCAATCGGTGTCAAAGACGGGGATATCGCATCTGCAAATGGTTGTTTTTTGTGCGGCTACATACAAGAGCTGTTTGCAGTAATAGGCCGTGCCGCTGAAATGTTCTGGACTGCGATGGTGGACAACATCTGGATACTGATGGCATTAGGTTTCGGGTTGTTCTTGGTTATATATACGGGCAAATACATTTATGACGCAGCAAAAAAAACAGCCACTCTTGACGAGTCAGAAAAGAAAATCGAACTAAAAGGCTGGTTTGATAAAGTATGGCGACAAGGCGCCAGAGTTTTAATTGTTGGGGCTATGATGGGCGCTCTTGGCATGGGTGGCACCGCTGCTTTACGAACCGTAGCAAACATAACGATAACTCCTGTGATGTTCGTTGGCGCCGAGTTATCCATGGCGGCAACAGGTGTATCGGATGCCGCACAATGCAATGCACTTAATCCAAATGCAGAAACAGACGATGTTCTGAACCCTGTACTTGGACCCTTTATGTGCGTCATTGGAAACATAAATAGCGTTATGCTGGCTGGCGCAGCTGGTGGTTTTTCCCTGATGAATTATTCATGGCTGGACATGGGTGGTGGTGTCTTTACTTGGTTAGCGGGGCTTGCATTAGTATTAATGTTCCTAATAATCGGGTTCGATTTAGTTTTTCAAATTCTTTCCGTGGTCTTTAAGCTTGTTTTCTTAATAATATTTTTACCGCTAATTTTAGCAGCCGCAGCATTTGAACAGACTTGGTCTTTGGCAAATGGTGTGGTAAAGAATGCAGTAGATATGCTGATAAAAACCGCTATTCAGGTTGTAAGCATTACTTTAAAAGTCCTTATCACGTACGCTATCGTTGCATACGCTGCTGATTCGTATTTCCCGGGACCACGCGATGGGTACAGTGCCATACTGCCACCAATGATGGGACAAACAGTAGAAAATCCAGATGCCCAAACACTATCCGTAATTAACGTATTTTCTACCTGTGAAAGTGTGGCCACAGCGGACGGAGAAATGGATGCAGACAAATTTAAAAACTGTTTTACTGCGCAACGCACACAAGTAGAAAATCAATATCCAAACGCCTTTGACTTTATGGATGACGGTTGGGATTTCTTATTAATGATGTTATTCATATTCTTCTTGTACTTTTATGCAATTAAACCAAAAGTAGACGCTATAATAGTAGGAAGCAGTAAAGAACAATTTGATTTTGGAACTTGGGCCAAAGATTTGGGTAAGAAAATTTGGTACAGTCCAAGACAAATATTTGAAAACATTTCAAAGGCTATGGATAAATAATGCGGCACTTAATTAAAAGCTTTTTTACAAAATTAATACCAGCGCTGATGGTTTTAGTAATTAGTATGTCTGGTGCTGTAAGTGCACAAAGTAACTTACCATTTACCGAAATTGGTGATAACGGTGCATGGATGACAGAATCTAATATGGAGCAATTTAATCAGAATATTAGTTCTGACATGATTGAATTTCAGTCTGCATTCCAAGCTAACCAGCTAGTATCAGATTACGTACCGATTGAGGCAAAAATTGGTTTTGCCATGATGGGGGCATTATCAATGATTGCAGACATACTAGACTCGTCTTTAGTGCGATTTGCAATCATATTCATGATTCTTGCATATATTTTCTGGACGATGTTCGAAGCATACAACATGATGACAAAAGGTTCCAGCGCAATGGAACTTGGCGTCAATTTAGTAAAAAAAGCCGCTTTGATAATGATTTGGTCAATAATTTTGGTTCAAGGACCAGCGCAAGTCTTTATGTGGGTAATGGGACCAATAATAACCATTGCGACATATTTATCGGACCTAATATTAAATGCTGTGGCAAACTCCGCTGGGGCAGAAATACCAGATACTTGTGCCGCAATCAGAGACTATGCCGCAACACACATGTCTGAGAACATGGTAATTGATGCAAAAGCTGCCGCAGATATGCTTTGCGTACCAACCAGATTATCAGGATTCTTCTCTACGGCAATTGCTGCTGGATGGAAGTGGATGATTGCAGGTATTGGAACTAGCGCTTTTACAACTCTTGTTGGTGCAGTTTTTATAGTCGTGTTCATTTATAACGCATTCAAGTTCGCGCTTATGGGGTTGGGGGTCATAATGGATTTGTTCTTGTCCGTTATCATGTTACCTTTCACAGCTATCTCTGAAACAATTAATAAAACATCTTATAAAGGTATAGCTGGCGATATCTTTAATGGTTTTCTTGGGTTGTTTAAACCAGAATCTTTATCTAACCAAATAAAACGCTTTATCAATGCAGCTGTTTATTTCGTATCACTTTCCATCGTTGTTGCTGTTTGTGGCGCATTGTTATCGGGGACAGTAGACGCAAACCTTGCAGCAGAAGTCCCAACTTTGGACAATGTCGGTTTCATTTTGACTCTTTTGACAGGGCTTCTTGTTGCCTATCTTGCCGATAAAGCCGAGAAAATCGCAAAAGATATTGGTGGCGAAATAAACTATGACTTTGGCAAAAAATTCGGTGAAGATGTAAAAACACTATCAAAGAAGATATATGGTAAAGGTAAAGAAATATACAAACTTTTAAAAGAGGACGAATAACCACTAGTCCACAAATGCAAGAAATTGCCGTGCCACTTTCTTTATGCCGCGCGTACGAAAAGCAACAGTTAAAATATCTTCGTTTTCTTCTATTACGACACCGCGCCCCATTTCATCGTGCTCTACAAGTCTGCCAACGCTGGATGTCTTTTGAATTGGTTTGTTTCGCATTCTTGGCTTTGATTCATAACTTGAAGAATACTGATATGAGCGTGGTTTTCCACCTTGAAAATCCAGAAATTTATTATCCATTTCCGTAATAAATCGACTAGGTGAATTATATTGACGACTACCAAATACCATACGAGACATCGCATTTATTATTATCGCACGTTTACGAGCCCTGGTAATTGCAACATATGCCAAGCGGCGTTCTTCTTCCAAACCACCTGATTGTACAGCCATATCATTTGGGAAAATACCCTCTTCCCAGGCAGGTAAAAATACCGTATCAAACTCTAGCCCCTTTGCCGCATGAATAGTCATAATGCTGACCGCATCATTCGTAGGTGTCGCATCATCCGAATCATTATCATCTGTCATCATCAAAGCAGCATGTTCCAGAAACTCTTGCAACGAATCATATTTAGAAATTACATTCGTTATTAACTCCCTGATATTGTCCAGCCTGTCAGATGCATCCACGTCTTTTGAATCGCGCCACATCTGTATATAACCAACATTATCTAATAACTTCTGTGCTGCATCAGCAGGGCGAATGTCCGTCCAATCAAAATTGAAAGCTGCCAAAAATTCGTCTGCAATTGCTCTTTGCTTGCCAGACAATTGAACTTTGCGTAAACCATCCATTAAATTTTCACCAGCCATACGTATCTTTGCAATAGCGGACGGTCCGAAACCACGACGCGGTTTGCCTATTACACGTAAAAAAGATATATCATCAAACGGGTAAACTAATAAGCGTATGTATGCAATAGCATCCCTTATTTCTGCCCTATCATAGAACTTTGTTGCACCGACTAATCTGTACGGGATTCCCCGCGCAGTAAACTCTTCTTCAAAAAGACGCGATAAACTTCCTGCACGAATTAACACCGCATAGTTTGAATAAAACTCACCATCACCCTTGCGCAAAATAGTATCTGCAACTAAATGTGCTTCATCAAAATCGCTGGGGACTGTTAAAACATAAACAGGCTCACCGCTACCTGCATTAGGCTCTGCACGTAATTCTTTACCAAGCCTGCCGTTATTATGACGTATTAAAGAATTTGCCGCCCCAAGAATGTTTGATGTGCTGCGATAATTTGTTTCAAGACGAATTATCTTTGCGTTTGGGAAACTTTTTTCAAAATTTAAAATATTCTTTATCTCTGCCCCACGCCATGAATATATAGACTGGTCATCATCACCAACACAACAGATATTCGGATTTTCTTTACCACTAGTAAGCAACTCTAAAAATTGCATTTGGGCCGAATTTGTATCTTGAAACTCGTCCACCATAATATATTTAAATTGATTCTGATAACGGTTTAATACTTCTGGCATAGAATTAAATAACTCTAAAACCTTTAATATAATATCCCCAAAGTCAACCGCACCAAGTCTTGTTAACTCTGCATTATATGCGTCTAATATTTTTTTCGCTGTCGCAGACGTATGTTCGGCAGAATGCAAGCCTTTGTCTTTTATCGAAGAAATACGTTCGACCCAATCAGACGGATTAAAATCTTTTATATCCAAGCCCATATCCGTCAGAACGTGCTTTAAAACTGTTTTTTGTTCGTCTTCCCCATATATCAGAAAATCTTTACGCAAGCCCAGCGCACTAGAATTTGCCCTTAAAATTCTAAGGCATATAGAATGAAACGTGCCGCACCACACATCAGCCGCGTACCAAGAATTTCCATCTGCAAATGAAGCCAATCTATTTTTCATTTCATTTGCTGCTTTATTAGTAAAGGTCAACGCCAAAACCTGCCACGGAAATGCCAAGGCATTATTTAAAATATAAGCAATTCTCGTAGTAAGAACACGAGTTTTCCCAGTACCCGCCCCAGACAACACTAACAGCGGCCCTTCTGTAGTTTTAACGGCTAATTTTTGTTCATCATTAAGATTTTCTAGCATTAAAGTCACCGAGCTATTATAATACACAAAACTTACTTATCAAAAACATATTTATATTTTTATTTGGGATGGAGAAAAATGGGGCGCGTTATCTGTTTTGATATTGAAACTACGGGGTTAGAATATATGCGTGGCGACCGCTGCATAGAAATCGGTGCGGTTGAAATGATAGACGGGAAAATAACAGATAACACATTTCATGAATATATAAATCCAGATGGGAAAATAATACCACCTGACTCATACATGGTTCATAAAATCTCCAATGCTTTTTTGGAAGACAAACCAAAGATGGCAGTAGTTGCGCCAAAGTTTTTGGAATTCATCGGGGACAGCCCTATTGTTGCACATAATGGTCTGGATTTTGACTTTCCGTTTATAAATCATGAATTACAGATGATAGGTTTGCCACAAATTCCACGTGCACAACAACTTGATTCTATAGTCATAGCAAGGAATAGGGTTTTTGGCCCCAAAAGCTATTCGTTGGACGCATTAGCAAAATGGTATGGCATATCATTAACTGCACGTGCAGATGCGCATGGTGCGTTGATTGACGCTGAAATTTTAGCAAAGGTTTATAAAGAACTTGAAAACACGGCCCCTGCACCGGACGTATCAGATGTGATTGCAAAACAGCACGAGGCTTTTTTAGCCACCCCTAAAATAGGTTCAAATTTTCCGTATAGGAAATTTTCTGCACACGAAGATGAATTAGCTGCCCATAAAGCATTTATAGAAAAAATAACCGCTTAAAAAAGCTTATAACGGCATTTTAGTTTCGGCAGGCATTCACACCATTAATATAAGTTCCGTTCGAACAAATACAAGTTTTACCCTTAGCATCATACGTCGCATCCTCTGGGCAAGGGTCACACGTAAAACCGGCTATAGAACCGGGTGTCCTGCTCAGAACCTTAACAAAACCATCGTCACAAACACATTCACCGGCACTTGCGTCAAAATGTGCATGAGCCTGACAAGAAACAGCAACACATTTCCCTTCTGTTAATTTATAGCCTGAATCACACTCACACACACCAGAGCTATTAACAGAAGCGTTGTCAGGACAACTTATCGCGACACATTGTGTTCCGGACACCTTATAACCCGACAGACACTTGCAACGTTCGTTAACATAACCATCTGTACCAGCAACCCCTGGGTCCTCCTGATATGTTGAATTATCCGGGCATAACAATGATTGATAGAACATTTCTGATATGCTATCTATGCAAACATCCTCAGTGGTGCAGCTTGTTGTATCTTTATCAAAGACCGCATACGCACAAGTCAATGCGACATTACGGCATGCGCCACGCATTACGTTATAAATACCATTTATGCTGGCGCTGCTTGACCACGCATTAACCTGCGTTACCTGCTGGTTATAACATGTTGCTATATCTAACATACAATTAGATGCATAATCAGATATTATCTGCTGTTGCTGCGCTTTTATATTTACCATCGCACGCTGTATATAATTCGTTACTACATCATTATAAGGTTGATAATTCCCATTATCATCATAGGTATATGCCTGACATTTATCAAGAACCGCGCGACATAAACCTTCGTCAGTAACCTCTTGTTTTGTTCCTATCTTTTTCAACAAATAGCTAACTACACATGCACCGTTATTACCTGTAGCGTCGTCATCACCCTGCTTTATAGCAGCCGAACAACTGTCTTCGTTTATAGACATAGTATACGAATTCTTTAAGAAATCACTTGTTATGTTGGCATTATTATAAGACGTCATAAAATCTGTGATTTTCGTTATGTTCTGACCAAGAACAACTTCCCCATTTTCATCAATGTACTTCTTGGTTGGATCCAAGCATTTTGTATAATCTGCACCACAAACCATCTCGTCCGTCATGCAAGTATCTAAGGCAGCAATGCACCCCTTGGCATCATACTGGTTCTTATTCTGCAGTACTGCCAAACGTGCTTTTTGTAACATTAAGTTGGCACTACGAACATTGGAAACCAATGTCTCGTTCATTTTTGTCAGCCCCTGTTCATAAGAAATACAATCTTTATCAATCGCTAAATCGTAATTCGCTGTGATTTGCTCAACATTAGCACCGGCCGCTTCACATTGATTCAATATTGTCTTACAACGAGATTTTGCGGCATTATATAAATCTCTACCACGCAAATTCGACATACTGGTAGTACCAGTATTTAGAAAATCTAAACTAAATATGTCGGCAGTATCAGACGAAAAATCTAAATCCATATCCAAACCAAATGCCGATGAATTGTATGATGAAGTAGAAGATGCACTGGACGGATCGCGAATAAGCGCCTCTATCTCGTCTAACATATTACGCGTCTCTGACGTATCTTTTGCACCAGACAAAGCCTCTTCCGCTTCGGTCTCTGTCATAATGGCACGAATTTCATCTGCTGACAGGCCAACATAACGAATTCGCTGTGCAACCTCATTCAATTGGTTGTTAGCATCAGTAACAGCTTCTTCAACCCGAGTATAATTATTTAAATTCGCCGAACATGAGCAGCGCTTTTGATTGGAATCAATTACCGAACAGAACTGATCCATACAATCATTATACTGCTGCTGACAAGATGTGTTTAAGTCCGCAGTTAAATCCAGACGTTCTTTCGCCTCTGTAATACTTTCAGTTGTTGGGGTAGTTGTTGCTGAACGTGACTGTACACCACGAACTTCTTCGTCTATGTTAGAACCTGTCTGAACCGTTGTTCCCGCAATAGTCGCACGACCACCAACCTCTGCCGTAGATGGCCTTAATGTTAAACCCGCACGCCTTACTGCTGGGTTATTGTTTATACTTGCTGCCTCTACCCTTGCATTACGCCCAACCGTATTCACAGTTGCTTCTAAATTATCACGCGCACTATTCGATGACGTTTGCGCAGTACCAGCACGTGATACACCACCAGAAACAGTCGTTGTACTTCCACGCGACGTTGCCGTCGATGTGGTTGAAGATTCCCCACCAAGATTTAAAACCCTTGACCCAACACGAACAACATTACTGTCCTGAGTTGCCGTCGCAGCCGATGATGCCGTACGATTGACGACATTGCGTGCCTCTGAATCACGTGATGAAGTATCCGTTGTGCTACTTGTCGAAGAAGCTTGTGGAACACTTGTTTGTGCGGCAGTCGTAGTACGCGATGTCTGTGCACGAGATACTGTGCTAGACGTGCCACGAGAACTGGTCTGTGATGTAGAGCTTGTATTAGACGCCGCCGATGGTATAACACGCGATATAGTCGTCGAAGTACCGTCTGCAAAAGCAAACGGCGCACTAAACGCAATTAAGAAAAAGCACAGTGGCAATCTTCTCATATTATTGTGTAATTATAACACAACTACACAAAACAAAAAAGACGAAAATAATTATTTCAAAAAATAATACACAAAAAAATCCGCCCCTTTGGGCGGATTACTTATTTGTCTTCAGATTCAGGTATAACAGAAACTGTTTTTCTGTCGCCCAGACCTTTCTTGAACTTCACAATGCCTGCGATTTTGGCAAACAATGTGTGGTCTTTACCCATACCAACATTCAAACCAGGATGTACAGATGTACCGCGCTGACGAATAATGATATTTCCTGGGATAACACGACTGCCACCAGATTTCTTAACACCCAAACGACGTCCCGCTGAGTCGCGTCCGTTGGTCGTTGCTGAACCCGCTTTCTTATGTGCCATAATTAAACTCCTTTGGATTTCTGATTTTTATTCCAACCAGAAATTTTTAGCCCTTAATTTCTGTAATTTTCAATACAGTGATGTACTGACGATGACCCTGTGTACGACGGTAGTTCTGACGGCGTTTTTTCTTAAACACCAAAACTTTGTCTGTACGTTTCTGTTCTACGACCTCGGCAACAACTTTGGCACCATCAACGAACGGTGTACCAACCTTGTCATCCAACATCAATACTTGGTCAAATTCAACCTTGCCTTCGGCATTCAGTTTTTCAACCTTTACAATATCACCCTGTTTTACGCGATACTGTTTGCCACCGGTTTGAAAGATTGCAATGTTGCTCATTTTCTTTCTCTTTGTATGCTGTTCTTGTTCTATTTTGTTCAAAAGTTTCTACAAAAATAACATTTTTAAGCAAAAAGTCAAGCATTTTGCATAATTTTTTCTACAAATTGTCATATTTTACATAAAAAAACCGCCCCGAAGGGCGGATGTTTTTAATAAACGGTTATTGTGCTACGCACGCACCATTCTGAACGTTATAACCAGGGTTACAACTTACCAAGCTGCAACCACTCCATGACTGCGTTGTTGTGTTCCATGTCTGTGATGCTGTTGCTGCGTTTGGATCAGAATGCGTACAAGATTTAGTGCTTGGTACGCAACTGTTGCCTTCTAAATGCTGGCCAGAAGGACAAGTTGTCGCAGACCAACCACCATTCGTATTTGAACTGGACCAGTTACGAACCCCTTCTATACCGACACTTTTCAAACATGCCTCACGCAATGCCGTTGAGGAGCCTTCTGTTGCATCATTGGCATATGCACCATCCAATATTTCTGCCAATGTTACGATATTGCGGCATGTGTTCGTTTCATAATCTGTCGTATTTTCACAAATCGTTTTCTTATCATCCTCTTTATCTATTACCGCCAACAGAGAATTATTAGGTGCGCCACAAATCATTTCTTCATAACAATGTGGAACATTCGATACCTGCGAGCAATATGTCTTTATACGACTGGTGCTCCACGATGTATTAGCTGTTTCTTGTGTGGTATAGCAGTCATACAACTCTGACAGACACTGATTAAAGTTAGTACGAGCAGTCGTGTACGCACTAGCAATTGTTTCCTTTTCTTCTTGTGCAAACTCCAAACGCTTCTGTTGCAATGCCTGTTGTGCTGCAACTTTCTGATAACCAATGTTCTGTGCCGTTTGACTCAACTGTTCACCATATGCATCGCAGTCTGCGTTTGCGTCCAATGCATATTTCTGCATAATGCTGCGACGTGCATCGGCCACAGGTCCACGCAAATCTGCATACGGGTCGCCTGACGCCGATGTATAACCAAAGCATGTTGCAGAATTAGACGCTGTATAACCTGTATTTGGTTCAATGAAGTCTAATTCATAACTACCCGTATTGGATACAGATATATAGCTGTTGTAGTTATATGGGCACTGTGAACGACCATTTCCACACTTATTACTACCAGACGGTGGCGTGCCGCAAGCTTCATAAATTCCGTTAAAGCAGGAATCCAAAACGCGATTGCAAACATTGTTATGTGCATATTCGAACAATTCATAACCCCATGTTTCCGCCAAAGAATCCTTGATAGAATCCGAATTAGCCAAAGACCCACTAATACCCGCCAAATTACCAACAACATTGGTCAATTCATCAAACGCACTTGTTAATGAATCTTCATCGTCCGTCAAAATAGTCAAAGTCTTTTCTTTCGCATCAGCCCAAGATTTTAACGACGCCAATATATCACTGCTTGTACCGTCGATATCATCTATGTTAAATCCAAAATTATTGCCACCCACCCCAGTATCACAATAAGCTGGTTTTGAACACGCTGATAATGTGCCCCCATCTGTGCCATAAATTCCGTGATTGTAACACCATTCAACCGCTTCATCTGAACCTTCACCGTACTGGCTTGTAACTTCTTTCCATGAAACGCAGTTCATAACTTTTTCTGCATCTGTTAATTGGAACGCTTCGGAAACATCCTTGCCCTTGGTTGCAATCAACAATGCCAATTCACCAGAAACTTTAATTAATTCTTCATTCGCTTTTTCAAGCGCATCTTCTGCTTCTGCAAATGCCTTTACACGGCCAGCACATGCACAACGACGTTGTGCTGCGTTACGCGCTGTGCAGATTTCGTCCATACACGCATAGTAAGATTCCATACAATTATTATAAGCCTCAGCAGAAATCAAACCCGTTGAAGAATCAATAATATTCGAATAATTACCTGTATACAGCTTGTTCTGTAAATAGGTGTACGTATTCGAATTCACAGATGCGTTACTGCCACGAATTGCACTGCCCTGCAGTGAAATACGCGCTGCTGTATTCTGTGTTGTGCCAACACGAGACACCACCGCACGCGACGCATTTGCAACGTTCGACGACGTTGTACGTGAAACTACATTTCTTGACGAAACACCACGAGACGCAGATGTATTAGACGCAGTTGCATTTGCACGAGATACTGTTGTACTTGGCCGACTTGTTGTGGTCGCCGTTGTTCTAACCGCAGTAGTTGGTGTCGTGGTCGTCGCACGAGAAGTTACACCGCGTGCAACTGTTGCAGAACTTGTCGTACCTGTGTCACGGGACACGACATTCGACGTTGTCGTACGAGAAGTTGCAGGGCGCGCAGATGTACGCACATTACTGCTGTAACGCGGCGATTGTACTGTGTTCGTCGTCATAGTATTTGTCGGCGCTATTGGATCTGCAAACACCGCACGAATAGATAAAAATGTTGAACAAACAAAGAATGCCCCAGCCAGTAAAAATACTGTTCCCATCGCATTTTTACAATGTTCTGCGAAATTACGGCTTTTCATAAATGCTCTCCTGTGTTCCGGAAAGGCCCGGAAAACCAAACGTTCAGCGGTTTGGTCTATAATAAACCACCCACCCATTTTTTACAATTATAACATTTTTACTCTTGTCTGTAAATAAGAAAACCCGGTATTCCCAATGCGGATTTTTTTATTATTGGTTGTTGTCTCTTTATGGTGTATAATAGTACGGACTATGAAAAAGTTTGTTGCTTTATTTTCAATGATTTTATCAATGCCAGCATTTGCTGATACAACCGTTTATAATCCAATGTTTGGCACGAATACGCAGAATTCAATTGCCTTGTATGCTTCACAAGGAACAGGGGCTGGTTCATTATTTAAATTAATTGACCCGTTCATGTGGGATTTTGAGCCAATGACAAATCTGATGTTGCAATATAGCCAACCTACTGAAATTTTCCGCTTGCCGTCCAGAATAAACTTATCATTCGTTCAAAACTTCGGGTATCACCATAACCATGGTTTATCTTTTATGGCAATTGGTATCTCTTGGGACGTAGCATTGGTAAACTGGCGTGGGTTCTATATTGGTATAGGAATTGGACCGTATATGCGTGATTCCAGAGATTGGTATGTAGCAAGCCGCTTGGTATTTGGTGAAAGATTTTTCATCGGGAAAAACGTATCAGACCGCTGGCACATAGAATGGTTTACACAACACTTTTCAAACGGTGATTTTACAGAAATAAATCGTGGTTTTAATTTTACTGGTCTGGCAATAAATTACAGCTTTTAAAAACAAACTCGATAAAAAAATAACGCCCACGAGGGCGTTATTTTATTTATATTTCCAAGTTTAATTCTTTCTTGGGAATTTGACTGCTGCTTGTGCCGCCGCCAAACGTGCAATTGGCACACGGAACGGACTGCACGATACAGAATCAAATCCAACACGATGGAAATATTCTACAGATGCAGGATCACCACCATGTTCACCGCATACACCAAGGTGGATGTTTTCACCCTTGGTCTTACGCGCTTTTGCAACTGCACCTTCTATCAAGGCACCTACACCTTCTTGGTCAACAGATGCAAACGGATCCGCAACGTAAATACCACGTGCACGATACTCGTCCAAAATCTTACCAGTATCATCACGAGACATTCCCAATGTCGTCTGTGTCAAATCGTTTGTTCCAAATTCAAAGAATTCGCAACTTTCTGCAATCTGATCTGCCAAGACTGCTGCACGAGGCAACTCTATCATTGAACCAACTTTGTATTCAATGCTGTCACCTGTTTCAGCAAACAACGCAGCCGCTGTTGCATCAATTACAGATTTAACAATATCTACTTCCTTCTTAGAACCTACCAAAGGAACTTCAATTTCTGGGAATACGTGTACACCTGCGTTCTTGCATTCCAGCGCAGCTGACAAGATCGCGCGTGTCTGCATTTCACAGATTTCTGGATATGTAATCGCTAGTCTGCAACCACGATGTCCCAACATAGGGTTCTGTTCGTGTAATGCCTCTGCACGAGCCTTTACAAATTCAACCGTCTTGCCAATATGCTCTGCCAATTCTTTCATTTCAGCTTCTGTATGTGGCAAGAATTCATGTAGCGGTGGGTCAATTAAACGAATTGTAACTGGCAGACCGTCCATGATCTTGAACAACTCAACAAAGTCCGCTTTCTGATAAGGCAATAACTTTGCCAATGCTGCACGACGACCTTCTTCGTCATCCGCCAAAATCATTTCTCTCATATCCTGAATACGATTTGGTGCAAAGAACATGTGTTCCGTACGTGCCAAACCAATTCCTTCGGCACCAAAATCACGTGCTTGTTTTGCATCTTTTGGTGTTTCAGCATTTGCTTTGACCTTCAATGATTTGATTTCATCAACCCATTTCATCAAAGTACCAAAGTTACCTGTCATTTCTACGGATACAGTTGGAACTTTGCCTTCGATAATCTGACCTTTCGCACCATCAATAGATACCCAATCACCCTCGTTGATCACAGAACCACTTGTTGTCTTCATAGTTTTGGTCTCGTAATCAATTTTAATGTCAGGAGAACCTGATACGCATGGTGTACCCATACCACGTGCAACCACCGCTGCGTGTGATGTCATACCACCACGAGCCGTGATAACACCCTGCGCTGCGTTCATACCAGCAATATCTTCTGGTGATGTTTCAACGCGGATCAGCATTACTTTTTTACCTTCTTTTGCCCACTTTTCTGCATCTTCTGCATTAAATACAGCCTGACCAACAGCTGCCCCAGGAGATGCCGGCAAACCTGTTGCAATGACGTTCTTTTCCGCCTTTGGATCCAACATAGGATGCAGCAAGTGATCTAGTTGGTCTGCACCCACACGCAGAATTGCCTCTTCTTTCGTCAGCAAGCCTTCTTCAACCATTTCTACTGCCATACGGACAGCCGCTGCAGCAGTACGTTTACCGTTACGGCACTGCAACATCCACAATTTTCCGTGTTCAATCGTGAATTCCATATCCTGCATGTCTTTATAGTGCTTTTCCAGTTTTTCACGAACGTCGCACAATTCTTTATATACTTCCGGCATTGCTTCTTCCAAAGACATACGACCAGAATCATCCTTGCTCATAGGCTGTGGTGTACGAATACCCGCAACAACGTCTTCACCTTGTGCGTTAATCAAATACTCACCATAGTACTTATTTTCACCTGTTGCAGGGTCACGGCTGAAGCAAACACCAGTTGCTGAATCTTCACCAGAATTACCGAATACCATCGCCTGAACGTTTACAGCTGTACCCCAATCACCTGGAATATTGTTTAACTTACGATATGTAATAGCCTTCTTAGACATCCAGCTGCCAAATACAGCACCAATACCTAACTTTAACTGTTCCCAAGGATCCTGTGGGAAGACTTTGCCAATCTTAACACCGATTTCTTTGAACTTTTCAACCAAATCCTTTAAGTCTTCGGCAGTTAATTCTGTGTCTACTTTATAACCCTTGTCTTCTTTCATGCGTTCCAAGGTGTGTTCGAACAAATCAATATCCGCACCCAACACAACGTCACTGAACATCATAATAAAACGGCGATAAGAATCATATGCAAATCTTTCATCACCTGAATGCTTTGCCAAAGCTTTAACCGTTTCGTCATTCAACCCCAAGTTTAAAACTGTATCCATCATACCTGGCATAGAAACGCGTGCACCAGAGCGAACAGAAACCAACAATGGGTTTTCCATATCTGCGAATTTCTTACCCATTATGCGTTCGATATGTGCGATACCATCACGAACCTGATCCATCAAATCTGCTGGATAAGTATGGTTATTATCATAGTAGTACTTACAAACATCAGTTGTAACAGTAAACCCGGCAGGTACTGGTAAACCAACCAAGTTCATTTCGGCCAAATTAGCGCCCTTACCTCCAAGCAAGTTACGCATATCCGCCTTGCCCTCTGCGGCGCCATTACCGAAGGTATATACCCATTTATTACTCATTATGGTTTCTCCTTATTTAAAATGCGTAGAGATTTTGAGAAATATATAATACAAAAGCAAGAAAAAAAGCAAAAAACTAACAATTTTTTATCTTTACAACTTGATATTCTGGGTATACCTTGTCAGGTATGACGAATTTACACGATTTAGATTTTATCAAAAAATTAAATGAACATTTAGCACGTGGGGGTGTCATTGCTTTTCCAACCGATACGGTCTGGGGGTTGGGGGCTTTGCCAACCCGTGCTGGTGCAGATGCGATATTTGAAATAAAGCATCGCCCAAAGCAAAAGCACTTAATCATTATGTCTGATAGTTTTGAGCATATAAAAAAGTATATGTCGGAATATCCAAAACGTGCATTTGAACTAGCCGAAAAATATTGGCCTGGTGCTTTGACAATTGGCGTTCCTGTGGCTGAAACAGATTCTATGGCGTTTGGCGGGGTGCGTGTTCCTAATTATAAACCGTTCCAGGAATTATGTTCTGTAATTGATGGGCATTGTTTGGCGACAACGTCTGCGAATATTTCTGGCCAGCCGCCCCTTACATCTGTCGCGGATATACAGACACAATTTCCCGACATTATAGTCATAGATAACGCAAAAAATGAAATTCGAGGGAACCCAAGTACTGTTGCCATTCTGGATAAAGATGGTAAAGTGAATGTGGTTCGTGAGGGGGCTGTAAAACTTACAACCGATATATAAAGGGGTGTTTATAATGAATCCTAAAAATACAATATCTTATTATTTTGCAAAGTTTTTAAACGAACGCGAAGAAAAAAAGAAGCAGGCAAGTTTTGAAAGAGAGTTTTTGAAAACGGTCGAATCTTCTTTTCCTGGTGCTGATGTAAAGTTTTTAGAAGCTGGCGAAATAATTTTAACAACTAAAAAAGCAAAATTGTCTATTAGCATCATAAAAAAAGATATCGTTTTAAAAGAAAAATTTACAAAGCAAGACTTTCTAAGTCATTTTGGAAAAATTGTAACTGTAAATGATCAAAAAATACACTTATCTAAATCCACGATGGAAAAATTGATTTTGTTACTGTTTTCCGAAATTGCCGCACGTGATTTTGCAGCAAAGCAAAAATTAAAAACAACAATTCTAGAAAGTCTATCGTTAGAAAAATAATTATAGTGTGTTGTTTCTGAAAAATTAAAAAGCCATCCTGTTGGACGGCTTTTTAATTAATAAAAGTTTCACATAAGTTCCACATTTCTGGAAACTGGTGCATATCCCCACTAAAATGGCTTTTATCACTAAATTTATGCACACGCATATTTGGATATAGGTCTTGAAGTTTATCACATCCTTTTAAAATCAAGTCACCATAATGGTCGTCAGTTGAATAAAATAAATCTATCGTTTTCATTCGGTTTGGCAACTTTGGATCCGGTGAAAAACCGTTAAAATATTCTGGGAATTGATGCAACACATCTATCCATGGCGCAACCAGTACTAAATGCCCGATTTTTATTTCTGGATTTTCAGATAAATATTTAACCAACAGGCCACCGCCACACGAATGTCCTATTAAGATTGTTTTTTCGTTTATTATTTGACGCTGTAAAATATCCACGTCCGCTGCATAATTTCGTGCCGGCAGCCATGAATTCGTAAAAGACGGGACTTGCGTTGGTACACCCGCAACAATTAATTTTTGTTGTAGCCACGGATACCAATATGATGCACAAAACGGAATTTGCATTTTATCAAATTCGTCTTTGAACTTAACACCATGACATATTATTGCGTTCGCCATTTTCCTTTCCCCTTTTATTTTGTTCTATTCAGACAAGATTCTCGAAACATTCGCCAGAACACGGCACCTCCGATTTTTTTAGGGCAATTCTTTGCGCTGCATTTTCTCCTACGATTAGGATTTGCAACACACGTACGTGCAGCCACACGATTATTTAATTTATCTATACCAGCTTTGTAATTATCAATTGCTTCTTCTAAATCATTACTGTTCCAAACATAACATTTAAATATTCCTGGAACCATACGATGTTGCAATAATACGGAAAAACATCTGTCTTCTTGAAAGATTGTCACTTCTCCATTTTTGTTGAAATACTTGGCATAAACCTTTTTCATAAAAAATCCTTTTTTACTACAATTAAACGATATCAGTTATAAGAAAAAGCGCAAGAAAAAACCGCCCAACGGGCGGTTTAGTCGTTTTGTTGTACAAAATATTTTTGCAATTTTTCCCAAAAAGAGAGTGTGTTTTTCCCTTTTAAAAAATCTTGCTTTTTTTTACCGTCACTTCCATAAACATATAAATCACGAAGTTTTTTATAAGTATTAACCTTTGAAAATTCTTGTGGAGTTAAAATTGCTGTTATACGGTGTGGCACAACTCCCCCAATATTTCCAACTTTAATTTCTGATTTAATATATCCTAATTCTTTACGTCCTGGGTCAAATGCACGCAAATTACCTTTTTCATCATATACAGCAATAATTTGATGTCCGTTTATGACCCGTTCTTTTTTACCGTCTTTACGGTCTTGCTCTGCACCGTTTAAATCGGCTATGCGTGCGGTGGTTAGAACAACATGTTTTAAGCCTGCCTCGGTCGCAAGTTTAGAAAAAACTTTTGATATTCCTGTGCATCCAGCAACAGCACGCGGAATCTTTTGCTTTATGATATCATCGGCCGATAAAGAAAAATGCCAATCTATACCACTAACATTATGTTGGCGCATATATTCTACGCGATTATTGGGACCAGCCGCCCTATCAAATATAGCATGCATTTTATCCAGCAAAGATTGAATTAGGTTATCTTGATTCATGAAAGGCATCGTACCATAAAAAAAACAGAATACAAAGAAAAAACCGCCCAATGGGCGGTTAAAATTCGGTTTTCATATCGAACTGGATTTATTCTGGCGACGACCTACTCTTCCGTGGCTGAAGCCAAAGTACCATCGGCGATACGGGGTTTCCCTGTCTGGTTCGGAATGGAACAGAGGGTGACTCCCGCTCTATAATCACCAGAATAAATCCAGCGAACAATCGTAAATTCTAATCAATCAACATGCTTTGAACTTACTCTTCAAGCATACGTCTGACTTATCAAAAAGTCAAACAAAAAGATAAAAAGTCAATGGTTCAATTAGTACTGTTAAGCTAAATCCCTCACAGGACTTACACATACAGCCTATCAATGTCCTCGTCTAGAACTGAACTCATGGGGATATCTTATCTTGCGACCAGCTTCCCGCTTAGATGCTTTCAGCGGTTATCTGTTCCGAACATAGCTACCCTGCGGTGCCGCTGGCGCGACAACAGGTACACCAGAGGTTCGTTCGACCCGGTCCTCTCGTACTAAGGTCAAGTTCGCTC
>DVNO01000013.1 GCA_018714345.1 Candidatus Enterousia avicola
TGGAATAAAAGAGGACGGTGATTACGTAGACCCACAGAACTGGGTTAATGCAAAACGTTAGTGTGATGATTTTTTAAATTTTACACAAAAACTTCCATTATTTATTGGACTATATGAAGAAATATAAGGCGATAAAATGCTTTCGCTGGCCCATTGTGGAAACTTATTATGCAATATTCCACTGGCGCCTGTTATAATGGTTGCGTTCCTTGTTCCTGATTGAGCTAGTTCCATAATTTCTTGCCACGCTTGCTCTTCTGTATGTTGGTGCAGGTCAAGAGTCTTGTGGTTTGGTATACTTTCTTTTTCTGGTAAAATGCGTCTAGATAATTTTAATTCTGCACGTACTTGCTTTCGAATGCTGTCGTTGTCAAAGTTTAACTGCTCGTCAAGCATGCTTAATATATCGTCGTCAGATAGCTGTTTCATTTTTCGTCTTTCCCAGATTCGAAATCAGAAGATTTTTTCGTTAACTTCTTAGTCCATGTGTCGTCAGGAAAGTTAAGACGTAACATTTCTGCATACCCATAAGCTTGTTCTGGCAATCCGATTGCAGTATAACACTCGGTCAATCTGTACAATGCTTCTGGCGTCATGGCAGTTTCTTGGGCGGTAGACACGACAGATTGTAGACGAGAAATAGCACTTGGCCAATTTTCTTTTGCCATATCAGAACGCGCAGAATACATCATCTTCCCAGCTATATAGTTTTTCAATATTGTGATTTTATTTTTTGCATTTTCTGCGTACTCTGACTTAGGGAATCGGTCTACAAGTTGTTGAAATTGTTGCAAGGCATAAGCCGACATTCCCGGTTCCCTACGCACATCGCTTACCTGTCTATAATAGCACATGCCGCGCAGATACAGCATATAGGCTACATCTTTGTGCCCTGGGTGGAATCTCATAAAACGGTCAGACACTAAAAGAGCACCTGCAAAGTCACCGTCCATGTAGTACGAGTATGCCGCCATCACCAGCGCATCAGCTGCCCATGGACTGGATGGATACTGTGTTTCAGCCTTTAAGAATTCTTCTGCGGCTGTTTCGTAGTGTTCATCATTAAACTCTTCATAAGCCGATTTATATATATCAGTCAGACTTCTGTCGATTTCTATATCTTTATCAGCCCCGGCACACGCTGCCAATACAGAAGTTAGTGCTAGTAATAAAAAAAATTTTTTTGTATGCATATTCCTGCCTTGATTTTGTTTCTTAAACGTGAGTATAATCAAAACTATGAAACTAGGCAAACATATTTTCGGTGTAGGAATTATGACGGGTATAAGCCGTGTTTTTGGCTTTGTCCGTGACATGTTGATAGCTCATGTTTTTGGTGCAGGGCGATTATCAGACGTTTTCTTGGCAGCATTTAAGTTGCCTAATTTATTTCGAGACCTTCTTGGTGAAGGGGCCTTGTCATCAATTTTTATTCCTATGTATACAGATAAGAACAAGGACGAAAACTTTGCTAAGAATGTGTTTTCTTGGTTAATGGTTATTCTGCTGGGGATTACTCTTTTGTTTGAGATATTTATGCCGCTTGTTGTTTGGGTTTTGGCGCCTGGTTTTGCGGAAGACCCTGGTAAAATGCAGTTGACGGTGCTGATTTCACGAATAATGTTTTGGTACGTTATATTCATATGTGCCTCAGCATTCTTATCGGCCATTTTAAACGCTTTTTCTAGGTTTTTATTAGTAGCCTTTATGCCCGTTCTGCTGAACATAATGTTAATATGTGCGTTGCTTCTAGGCAGTTATTTCACGCAGGGAACTGTCTTGTATATAATGGCGTTTACGGTGGTATTGTCTGGAATAATTCAGTTTGCTGTATTGTGGTCCAGAATTCGACGTCGCCATTTTGGGTTAAGATTGATAAGGCCAAGATGGACGCCATCAATAAAAAGTATGTTCAAGCGATTGGGGATAAGCATAATAGGAAATGGTTTTTATCAAATAACTATAATAGTTGGTACATTGGTGGCCAGCTTCCAAAATGGTGCGGTTTCATGGTTGTACTATTCTGATAGAATCGTCCAGTTGCCTTTTGCTTTGATAGGTTTGGCTGTGGGGACTGTTTTAATGTCTTCAATTTCTAACGCATTGGCCGAGAAAAATATGCGAAGCGTCTACATCCAACAAAATTCTTCTATGCGTCAATCTATGATGCTGATAATGCCTTGTGTGGTAGGCTTATTTGTACTTGCCGAGCCTATAATAAAATATTTATTTCAATATGGTGCGTGGACTGCCGCTTCGACGCATGCGGTTGCTGTGGCAATAATGATACAAGTTCTGGTTTTACCAGCGATGATGATAAGTCAGATTTATAGTAAAACATTGTATGCTTCACAAGACGTTCGTACGCCTGTAAAAACAAGCATTATCTCATTGGCGGTTGCGGCCATTATTTACCTAAGTGCTTTCCATTTTATAGGATATTTGGCAATTCCAGTAGGTGTAGTGGTAAGTGGATATTTAAAAAACTATCTGTTACGTCGTGCATGCAAACAGCGGGCCCTGATTCATACTGAACCGAAAACAATACGTGCTATTATTTCGTTTGCTTCGTTGGCGGTTTTAATGGGTGTTGGTTTATGGTTTGTACCTATATTGAACATATGGATGTTGTTCGTAGTAATTGGTATTTTTGCGATAATATACTTGCCAATTGCATTCCTTATAAACAAAAAAATATAGTCAAAATAAAGTTGAAAGTGACTCCTTTATGTGATAAAATCTAAGACATAAGAATGTAAGGAGTCCCAATAATGAAAAAAGTTATATCTTTGGCCGTATTGACCGCTGTATTAGCAGGTTGTACGGATTTAAACACAACAGATAATAGCGCAATGAATAGCTATGGTACTGTTGACGGTTTTGGTGAAGAAACGTTAGTTACCACGGATGAATCTCTAAATAATGCGTATCTATTGGCTGCCGCGCCAAAATATTATATCGGAAGTGCGTATAAGGTAGAAGATGTACAATACATCCCTGTTGAAGATTTGACATACAATCAAACAGGTGTTGCGGGTATAATTCCGACCGAATTAAACGGTACAAAGACCAGTAATGGTGAAGTATTTGATATGAATCAAATGGTCGCGACAAGTAAGACGTTGCCTTTGCCAACGATTGCACGTGTAACTAATCTGGACAACGGTCAGTCTGTCGTTGTACGTGTGAACAATCGTGGCCCTTTTGTTAACACAAGAATAATGGACTTGTCGCCAGCTGCTGCACAGAAGATTGGCATGAATGGTCAGACAAAAGTTCAAGTTCAAGTTATGGCTAATGAATCCATTGCGGTAAAGAATGCTACGCTTGGGGCGACTGCGCCAGCACAACAGACAGTTCAAACGACACAGCCTGTACAGACAGTAGAAACAACAGTTGTCACAACAACTCAGGCGCCAGGTGTAACAAGTGCACCAGCTGCTTCTGGTGACTATAGCGTTCAGGTTGCTGCTTTTTATGCTCAGGACAGCGCAGATTCTTTGGCAAGTCGTATGTCCAAGTACGGTAACGCGGTTGTCGTGCAGGAGGGTGATATGTACAAGGTACGTATTGTTAACCTAAATGCGGCGCAGGCTCGTAGTGTGATTGATGCATTGCGCAATAACGAAGGCATGGCACCAGGTCTGTTACAGAATGGTCGCTGGATAAATGCAGACAGCATTTAATGACCAATAATTAATAAAAAGCCCCTTTGGGGGCTTTTTTTATTTTACTCTGTCCTACCAAACAGGAGAAATTTAAGCAAAAGAATAGAATTTGAGAAAATAAAGAAAATATAGTATAATATCGTTGATAAATAAGGGGAAGGAGAATGATAATATGGCGATATTTACAAGTTTTGATATTATAAATACAATCGGTAGAAAATATTTAACAACAAATATTGAAAATGATGAATTTAGTTACCAACAAGCATTTGGAGACAAATGGAAAAATATAGATAAAAATATTTTTAAATCTACAAAGAAAGATACTATACATACAAAACTGGATATTAGATTTGTTGATAAAATAAATAAAATCAGTATATTAGTCGAAACAAAAGATAATTCAAAGAATTGGAATGAAAAGGAAGTCGAAGAACAATTATCAGCTTATGTGAAAGCAGAAAAATTGTTAACCAATAATCGTATTATTGCAATAATTGCCACTCAACAAGATAAAGCAATAAAAGTATATTGGGGGTCAGATATTGTAATTGATGATTCTCATAAACTTTCAAATCAATATTCCATTAAATCTTTTTCTGAATATGCAGATTTATACCTAGCTAAAGAAAATAATAAAGAACAAGTAATAAAAAGCACTTATGAATTAAATAAGTTATTACATAAATATGGGATAAATGAAAAAATTAGAAGCCAATTTGTTGGAACTTGTTTGTTGGCTTTGAAATATAATATTGCTTATCAAGGATTACAAACACCACAAATTATAGCAGGTATTCGTTCTGTTTTAGAAAGATTGTTAAATACCGATATAAATAAAGCAAATAAAATTGCTTTATTAGATAGCAAAGTATTACAATCCCAAGATGTAAAAAATCTAAAATCAAATGAATTTGAACAAATTTTAGATTTTATACAGAATGAAATTTTAGAATATATCAACGATACAAGTACTATGGGACAAGATATATTAAACTTGTTTTTTACTACATTTAATAAATATGTTGGAAAAGCAGATAAAAACCAGGCTTTTACTCCAGATCATATAGCCCATTTTATGTGTAAAGTTGTAGGAATAAATAGAAATTCAAGGGTATTAGACCCTTGTTGTGGAAGTGGTGCTTTTCTGGTAAGAGCGATGACAGAAGCATTGGATGATTGTGAAAACCAACAAGAACGAGATAAAGTAAAGAAAGAACAAATTTATGGAATAGAATTTGAAGATACAGCTTTTGGTTTGTCAACAACAAATATGTTAATACATAGTGATGGAAATTCAAATGTAAAACAAAGCAGTTGTTTTGAAGAAGAAGATTTTATAAAAAATGCAAATATAAATGTTGTATTAATGAACCCACCATATAATGCCCAGAAGAAGTATTGTTGGAAAGAATATACAGATGCATGGAATAAAGATACCAAAGAAGACCCATCTCAGGGGTTGCATTTTGTATATTATATTGCATCAAAAGTAAAAAATGGAAAATTAGCTGTTTTATTACCTATGCAATGTGCTATTGGCAGTTCTTCAACTGATATACAACAATTTAAGAAAAAAATGTTAGAAGAACATACATTAGATGCAGTTTTTTCATTGCCTGTTGATATTTTTCATCCAGGTTCTACTTCTGTTGCTTGTTGTATGATATTTAATCTTGGAACCAGACACAAAAACTCAAAATTACCAACATTTTTTGGTTGCTATAAAGATGACGGCTTTATAAAAAGAAAAAATATGGGTCGAGTGGAAAAAACAAAAAATAATACTAATGAAGGTGTTTGGTCTGATATAGAATCAGAATGGCTAAATTTATATTTTAATAGGATTGCAAAACCAGGTTTATCTGTTGTAAAAAATGTTACCGCTGAAGATGAGTGGTTAGCAGAAGCATATATGGAAAACGATTATTCAACTTTAACACAAATAAACTTTGAAAACAATTTACGTGAATTTCTTGCATTCGAAATAAAATCAAAAACAGACAACTGTTATAATAAACTACCTAGGCAAACAAGTAATCTAAATTTTGATACTTCTACTTGGCAAACTTTTAAAATAAGCGAACTGTTTAACAATATAGAATATGGTAAAATTCAAAAAACAGAAGTATTAAAATCAGGTAATGATGTGTATTATATTGGTGCTAAAAAAGATGATAACGGTGTAATATCTAAACATAAATTCGATTCTGAATATATTTCGAAGGGAAATTGTATTATTATGATTTGTGATGGTCAAGGTTCTATAGGTTATAATATTTATATAAATCAAGACTTTTTTGGAACAATCAATTTAGCATTGGGGTATAATGATAATCTAACAAAATATAATGCATTATTTATTATTACGGTTTTAGACCTAGAGAGACCAAAATTTAGTTTTGGAAGAAAACGAAAACCAACGTTAAAAAATACAACTATAAAACTTCCCGCAAAACCAAAATTAAACGATAAAGGTGAACAGGAATACGAAGAAATAGAAGATAACGGAAAAAAGATTAAGAAACCATTGTATGATCCAGATTGGCAATATATGGAAGATTATATAAAATCTTTACCGTATGCAGATTTAATTTAGAAAGCAACTTTATATCTTAAACTCTTTCTTGTGATATAATTATTACAACCAAGCAAGGTGTCAAAAGCATTGGCACCTTGTTTCATTACATTCAAATAATTCACATAATTTTCAAGATATTTCGTTGCTACACCACGAAAATTATCATTTATCAAACTTTTCAAACTTGTGTGTATATTGTCTATTCTACCTAAATTATATGTTTTAGATTTAGATAAACCTGTTGTAAATTTCTTATGCTTTACATTCTTGATATGATTATAAGAACGTTCTCCATCAGTAACTAAAATACTATTATTTTCAATCATAGGCTGTAAATTCTTTTCAACCCAATTAGGTTGAACCTTACCATATCCAACTGGCTTACCCCACACTTTACTTGTTTTATTTGTAGCAGTTAAAACACAAATCAAATCTTTTGATAAACCTCTCTTATGTTGTTGTGCTTTATATTCTTCTTCTGTATATCCATACAAAGACATAATTTGAAATTTATTCAATCTACTTTTACCAGATTTATGTGCTTTTCTAGTTAAATTTCTACTACCTTTCTGACTTTCCCTAAAATATGTTTCATCAGCTTCAACAATACCTGATATTTTATTCATATTTAATTTAGCAAATGCAGATAATATCTTATGTCTCCACAAAAAAGCAGTATTTTTGTTTATTCCTAATTCTTTCGCAATTTCTCTTAAACTTAATTTCTTACACATTAAATCAATGTATTTATACCATAAATCAACAGATTTATTGCTATATGCTATTGGGGTTCTTGTTGTCATACAGAACTTTTTATGACATTCATTACAATGAAATCTTTGATTATTATTTTGTTTTCCACATTTAACAATTTTATTGGAATTACAATACGGACAACAGGTATTGTTTCTACCTATTTCAAACAATTTATCATTGGCTTCTTGTAAATTTATATCTCTTAATATCTGATTAGCAAATTCTTTCCTTTCAGATATTGATAATTGGTTAATATACCAATCAATATATTCTTTACTTAAATTAATCAAAATATTCTTATCCATAACTTATATCTCTTTGTTTTTAGTACATAAATTATAGTAAATGTTTTTCCTAAAGCAAGCTATTTCTCCTGTTTGGTAGGACAGAGTGTTTTATTTTCGATTTATTTTAATCTGCATAACTACCGTTTGGAATTCTCCTTTATAAACCTCAAGATTTTTGTTCACTTTTACTTAATTTGTGCTATGTTTGGCACATGACTGAAACATATTCTGGATTTATTGCGATAATCGGACCGACAAACGCCGGAAAGAGTACTTTGTTAAACCAAATAATGGGCAGGAAAGTGTCCATTGTATCTCATAAAGTTCAAACCACTCGTACGAATTTTCGTGCGATAAAGATGGTTGGAAACAAACAATTAATTTTTGTAGATACTCCTGGGGTTTTTCGACCAGCGCGCCGGTTGGATAGGGCTATGGTCAGTGCGGCAATGGATGCGACTGGGGATGCGGATGCAATTTTATTGGTTGTTGATGCACAAAAGGGTATAACAGATACTGTTCGCAGTTTGATAGAAAAAGTAAAAGAACATAAAAATCTATTTGTAGCTTTAAATAAAGTAGATGCAGTTGCAAAACCTGACTTGTTGCCATTGACTGCGCAAATTATGGAATTGGCTAACCCGCGTGAAATATTTATGATATCTGCATTGAAGAATGATGGTGTACAACAAATGTTGGAAAGTTTGGCGGCGGTAATGCCTTCTGGACCATATTTATTCGAAGCCAAAGATGCTTCTGACGTTCCAGATAACCTGTATTTAGCAGAGCTTACACGCGAAAAGATATATAGATATATTCATCAAGAACTGCCATATCATATAAATGTTGTGACAGAAAAGGTAGATGTTGATGACGAAGGGGTGCTGGATATTTATCAAAAGATTGCGGTTCAGAACGAAGCGCATAAGAAAATAGTAATTGGGCGTGGTGGTGCGCAGTTAAAACGAATAGGTACTGCTGCCAGACATGATATACAAGATCAATGGGGGGTAAATGCGCGCTTGCATTTATTTGTGCGCGTAGAACCAGATTGGGAGAATAAAGCAGAGAATTATGAAGAACAGGGGTTAGAATTTAAGAAATGAATTTAAGAAACAAGGCAGTATTGGGTGCGGTTATTATATTGCCGTTTTTTATGAGTTGCTCTGACAAATATGTTGTTACGGACAAAGGTGATAAAACAATAGGCGTCAAGGGGCTTAGTAAAGATAATTCTGAGTTACGTGTAATGCAATTTGAGGAAATCGCAGACGGTATGGATTATTATAATCACATAAATATCGGTGATACGTTGGATTTAAGAACGAGTGTAAGTCTTAATCTTGTGAATAAAAATTATAACAATATATCTAACACATATTATTCCAATATAATGAGAATAAATGGTAAAACTTTGGAAGAGATTATGGCGATAGAACGAAAAAAATATGAAATTCGTTACCGAGATAGCATAATAAACAAGCTTAGAAAGGTAAAAAGTTTATA
>DVNO01000014.1 GCA_018714345.1 Candidatus Enterousia avicola
AGGAACCCTTCTTCAATCGCACTTAGTAGCGATCTCATTCCCTCGTTTAGTTCATCATCATTTTGAAGTTCTTCTAGTCTAGAAATTATATTTTCACACATTTTTGTCAGATCTTTTTCTATGAATTTTGGGTTTAATAAGTTTGGTTTAAAAACGCTCTTATTATCCATAGACATAAAGTATGCTTCAGAGATACTGTCAACCCAATCGTCAATTTCTTCTGTTAGGCGATCAAATAATAAGTGGTCTGCATATTTTTCTGAGGTCCAGTGATTTATTTTGCATGCGTATTTAAATGCTATAAGATATTGTAATAATTCATACATTGTTTGCTCCTTTTTTATAACTCTTTTTAAGAATAGCATTTGTCATATTTTTTAGTTATAGGAGTGAAGTCTTAAATCGCGCTATGTGCATGAATTCCTGTGTTTTTTAGGTATTCAAACCTGACGAAAAATTCAATTTTTTATTGTAAAATATTTCCCGTAACCAAAAAGGAGAACTTTATGAAAAAACTAATCAAAAAAATGTTAATACTATCATCTGCATTGGGTGTAATCATTTTATTAAGTGGTTGTACAGGATGTGGTCAAAAGAAAATGAGACATCAGCCAAAACCGGCTATGCAGCAACAAACAACAGAAACTGTTGTATTTTATCAAACGTATGAAGACGCAGACATTAATCATGTAGTTGCTAAAATGTATACTCACAGCAGTCATGGCGGAGAGTCAAGAATGGGTGATATAAAATTTGTTGAAACAGATGCAGGACTGAAAATGGAAGTAGACTTGAAGGATTTGCGTCCAGGAAAAGTCTATACAGCAAAAATCTATCAATGCAATTCGTGTGATAGCGGCATGTGCTGCAACAAACAGCCGATGCAACTGGAACTGCCTACTTTAAGTGTTAAAAAGGCGGGACATTTGAAGGAATCATTTATTTTACGTGGTTTGACGGCGGAACAGTTGAATAATGCTAAAATATATCTTGAACGCGATGGTGGCTACAAAGCTGCATGGGGAACGTTGAAAAAGGGAATGATGTTGTAAGAACACTTTTATCTGTTGTTTAATAAGCCCTTAGATAATAAGGGCTTATTTTTATAAAAAGCTTTAAGATTTTTTTCTTATGTGCTAGTCTTCTCGGTATGAGAAAAAGTCTTTGGAATTTTTTATCGCCTTTATTCTTCTTTGTCTGTATTGTTCATACTACTTATGCAATTGATTATATAAATACAGATTCTTCGAACGTGATGATTTTTAATGATACAACGGTGGCGGAATCCGTTTCCGTTTATAATATGAGTATCATGAATTCTGCTAATATAATTAACAATGGGATTATAAACGGATATGTTGGCGTTTGCTATGGTTGTGATGTTTACTTGCAGAATTCTGGTGATGTAAACGCAGTTTTTGATATTCCTAATAGTTCAAAAATTGTTCAGGTTATTCATTCTTCCAAGGATTTGAATCCTATTAATGCCAGCAATAATTTTCAAGTTTTTGTAGATGGGGCAAATCAAATAGCTTGGAATTCTTTAAAAGACATATCAAGGTGGGCCGATAAACTGGTTTTAAATAATTCTGGTTTAATTATTTCCAAAAATGATGGCGTAGGTGGTGAAGAAAGCTTTTCTCCTAATGTAGAATTACAGGGAAATGTAATTTTGTATGTAGATGATATCTCTGCCTTTTATGGTAAACCTATATTGTCCAATGTTTCTGGTGACGGACATTTTTCTATCCTTACTGATGAGGTTAACCCTTTATATAAATTATATTCCTATACCCTTGATAATAATATTTATGTAGAGACTGTTAGAGAAACTGATTATGCAAAAATTTTTAAAAATGATGTGGGCAATTTTCTAAATGATTTACGAAATTCTCAGCCAAATAATAAATTGTTGTTAAAGTTGGATAATGCAACATCTTTGGCTGAAATGGATGAAATAATGAGTGCGTCTGTTCGGTTGAACCCGTTAAAATTAATGGATGTTGTTAACGTTTTTAATATGTTTGAAATTAATGAAATAAGCAATGTTTCGGATAGAATCTCTATTTCTCCAATTTTTATTTTCTCGAATGATTTTACAATTTCGGGGCTAAGCTTTAATGCAGATTATGGTTTTTATAAAAAGCTGAGAGCAGGGCTATCTTTATATTCTGCAAAAGCAAAAATAAAATCTAATATTGAAGACTATGAATCTGCTCTATATGGCGGAAATGTGCATATAGCTTATTTTAATGATTTGTTAATGGCGCGGGCAATGGCTGGTATTACTAATGCAAAATTTGATATCGGTTCTGTTTTTGATGGAACAAATACTGTTATGAATCCAAGTGGAAAATCTCATTATTATGTTGCTGATATGGGATTTAATTTTAACGTATCTAAAAGATTTTTAATATCCCCTTTTATGCGTGTTGGTTTTAACTCTTCAAAATTATTAAATTCTGAAGATAAATCTTATATAGCTGGAGTTGGGGCAGATTTGTTGTTTGATGCCAGTATGTACGGAATAGAATATAAATATGGTTTAAATGTCAGTACATATACAAATGAACAGATTAATGCGGCATTTAAGATAGATATAAATTCTGTAGCAGACAAAGCTGGTGGATATCTTAATCTGGGGCTTGTTTATGATGAACTAAAAAGAGTAGGGTACAAAATTCAAGTCGGGGTAAATTTCAAGTTATGAGTTTAACTTAAAATTTTCCCACGCAAGGATGCTTTGTTAGCCGCTGTGATTTCTATCTGTGCCATCTCAGGCGCGAAGCTTGTGTCGCTTGGGGCGTCTGTAATACACTGTTGCATGTATGGCGTTCTATAAACCAAATGTTTTCCAGTTTTATCTGGACCTTCATAAAGGCACATGAACTTTTTACCAATACAAGATTCGTTAAAATCACGTTGAAGCTCGTTTAAATAGGCGTCTAGTTTGGCCAGTCTTTCTGCCTTTACTTTTTCTGGAATCTGATCTGGCATAATTGCTGCTGCGGTATGAGGACGGGGCGAGTATTTAAAAGAGTACGAATTTATATATCGTATTCTTTTTGCTATTTCCATAGTTTGTTCAAAATCCTCATCTGTTTCCCCAGGGAAGCCAACAATGAAGTCACTAGATATTTGTATATCAGGTCGGGCAGCTTTTAATTTGTCAACTATATCTATATATAGATTTAAACTATAAGGCCGATTCATTCTTGTCAATACATTTTGCGATCCACTTTGTATAGGCATGTTTAAAAAAGGCAAAAGTTTAGGCTCTGTTCGGAACATGTCTATTAGATCATCTGTCATTTCTGTTGGATAGCTAGATGTGAAACGTATCCGCTTTACCTGATCTAGTTTGGCGGCCTCACGGATTAAATCTGACAATCTGTATGTTTTCCCATCAGGTGCCGTATATTTATATCCATTTACATTTTGCCCCAGAAAACATATTTCTATTGCACCAGTATCTGCGGCATGAGCTGTGTCTTTTAATACATCATTGAACGGTCTGGATAGTTCTCGTCCACGTGTGTAGGGAACTATGCAATATGTACAACAATGGTTGCAGCCTTCTTGGATAGGTATGTATGCAACAGCTGGTGATTTTCCCATTTGTGGTAATTCATCAAATTTCTCAAGCCCACCAAGATCGATATTTAATAGCTTTGTATCCGGATTTTCTAAAATTTCTGGCAGTTTATGATAACTTTGCGGCCCCAAGACAAAATTTAATTCCGGAATTCTACGAAATGCGTCGGAACCTGCCTCTCGGGCAACGCAACCGACAATGCCAAATAGTGCATCAGGCTTTTTTTCATTCCTGATACGCCCTAATGCACTAAATACTTTATCTGTCGCTTTTGCTCGTACTGCGCACGTGTTAAGTATAATAATGTCTGCATCGGCAACATTATCCGTTTGTGTCATTCCACGAGCGGTCAGCATTGCTGCTATACGCTGACCATCATAAACGTTCATTTGGCAGCCGAATGTATGGATAAAAAAGCTACTCATAGTAATTATTTTTTTCTTGTATTATTTGCACGGCATTTTTTTATCTGTGCATTTCTTATATTCTGGGCTTTAAAATACGCATTGCTATTTATGATTTCTTTAAAAGGCATTTCAACTAATACATACTTTGCTCCAGTAACAGGGCTGTATTTTAGCATTTTTATAACTTTCATGTTTTTCTCCATTTTATGATAGTTTTTTGCGTAATATTTCATTTACAACAGCTGGATTTGCCTTTCCGCCAGTTGCTTTCATTACCCCGCCTACAAAGAATCCAAGTAGACCGACTTTTCCCCCCTTGTATTGTTCTACCTGGGACGGGTTTGCAGCGATTACATCATCAATGGCTTTTTCTATTGCGCCAGTATCAGTTATCTGCTTCATACCGAATCGGTCTGCAATTTCTTTCGGCGTTCCCGATTCACCATCTAACATTTTGATAAAGATTTCTTTTGCCTGTTTACCGTTGATTTCGGACGCGGCAATCATATCAACCAGTTCTGCTAAATTTTCAGGTGTGATAATCCGTGCTGTGCCTTGTTCAGATGTATCCACAGCGTTTTTTGCATCCCAATTTTCTGGATGTGCAAACAGCTCACTAATCATCCAGTTTGCAATAGCTTTTGCTCTTTCTGGTTTGTTCCCAACCGCTGTATCAAACCATTTTGATATATCTGTTGTTTCTGTTAACCGTGCTGCATCGTATTCGCTTAGACCCATTTTTATATAACGTGCACGTGTTGCGGCTGGTAATTCAGGCATGGTGCTGCGAATTTTTTCAATCGTTTCTTCACTGATTTCCAATGGCAACAAATCCGGGTCTGGGAAATAACGATAATCTAGTGCGTCTTCTTTACTACGCATTACGGAAGTGGTCCCTTCTGATTGAGAGTAGCGCATTGTGTCTTGTGACACTGCACCGCCGTTTTCATATATTTCTATTTGACGTCGTGCCTCATATTCAATGGCCGATTTTATGAATTTAAAAGAAACCATGTTTTTAGTTTCTGTACGTGTTCTGAATTCTTTGCTGCCAACAGGACGGACAGATACATTTACATCTGCACGCATAGAACCTTCTTCCATGTTTGCCTTTGAGACACCCAGGGCGCGTGCAATTTCACGAATCTCGCGCAGATAGCGTTCGGCTTCATCTGGAGACGTTATATAAGAATTGTTTTCTGGATTCTTAGTATCAAGGAAAGTTACTATTTCTAATAGTGCAACACCAGTGCGGTTATAGTCGGCAAAAGATTTAGTCGGATGAACGTCATGCTTTAATTTGCCGGCGTCTTGTTCCAAGTGTGCGCGTTCAATTAAAATCTTTTTAGGTTGACCATCGTCACCCATAATTTCAACCCAACCACGACCTACAATTGGTGGCTCTTCGGCAGGTTGTGATATCTGATATCCTTGGGGCAGGTCAGGGTAAAAGTATTGTTTACGAGCAAATTTACTTTTACGTGATATCTCTGCATTCAGCCCCAAACCCATTTTTATGGCTTGTTCAACACAGAATTCGTTAAGTACTGGTAACATACCAGGCATTGCCACGTCTACCATAGATACTTGCGTATTTGGCGCAACCGTTGGGTTATAGTCGGCAGATGCGCCGCTAAATAATTTGCGATTAGACAGAACCTCTATATGTGTTTCCAATCCAATGACCAATTCCCAATCTGTCGTTTTGCCTTTTATCGTAAACATTTTTCTTTTTCCTTGCTTTTTTTTATTTAGTACTTTATTATTCGTTTCACGTTGGCTAGATAGCTCAGTTGGTAGAGCAAGGGACTGAAAATCCCTGTGTCAGTGGTTCGATTCCACTTCTAGCCACCATTTTTATTTCCCCATTATCTTTGTTGGACGATTATCTACCCCCGCAAACTGCTCTATATGTTTTGCTAATTGCAGCACACGCATATCATCAAAGCGTTTCCCAACAACTTGCACACCAAGAGGTAAACCATTTTCTGCTAACCCCGCAGGAACACTGCATGCAGGAATTCCTGCCAAGTTCATCGCAACTGTAAATAAGTCCAATGCATAATACTCTAGTGGTGTTAAATCGGAATCCAATGGCATCGCCGTTCCTGCACTAGAAGGACACAAAATTAAGTCGCACTGTTCAAAGGCTTTATTAAAACTATCCGCAATCATACGGCGAACACGGGCAGCCTGCATGAAATAAACCTCGTACGATTCGCTGGATAAAACGGCAGTGCCCACTATCATACGGCGCTGTACTTCTTCCCCAAAACCTGCAGCACGTGTTTTCTTGTATGTGTCAATCAAATCATTACCTTCCACACGTAACCCATAGCGCATACCATCGTACCGAGCCAAGTTTGAAGATGCTTCTGCTGGTGCTATTATATAGTAAGCCGCCAATGCATCCAAAATGTTCGGAATCGAGACTTCAACAAATTCTGCACCAATTGATTTTAAATCTGCAATACGTGCCTCAAATAGTTTTTTCATGTCTGGTGATATTTCTACATCGGCAAATTCTTTTATAACACCGACACGTAATTTTTTGCCATCACCTAAAACTGGTTCAAGCGGCGTATGTGCATGAAAACCAGCTTTTTCGCTGGTTGAATCTTTTGGATCATGACTTGCCATTGCGGACAATAACAATGCTGCATCATCGACTGTACGGGCAATTGGACCAGGGGTATCTAAACTAGATGCAAATGCAACGCATCCCCAACGACTGCACAAACCATAAGTTGGTTTCATACCAACAAGTCCAGTTACAGCGGATGGAAAACGAATCGAACCACCTGTATCTGTTCCGGTCCCGGCTATAGCTAATCCACCGGCTATTGCACTTGTTGCACCGCCAGATGAACCGCCAGCCGTCAATTTGCGTTCTAGTTGCCAAGGATTAACAGGTGCACCAAAATAACTAGTCTTGCTGAATGTGCCCATTGCAAATTCGTCCAAATTAGTTTTTCCAAGCAACACCGTGCCCGCATCAATTAAGTTTTGTGATACGGTCGATTCGTATTCTGGAATAAAATTCTCTAACATATGCGATGCGGCAGTTGTGCGAATTCCCTTTGTGGCAAACAAGTCTTTCATACCAATAGGTATGCCATCTAAGGGTAAGGTATTACCGTCTGCATAGCGCGCATCAGATGCTGCCGCATCTGCTAGGGCACGTCCCGGTGTTATCGTAATATAACAATTTAATTCTGAACCATATTTTTCAATGCGCTCTAAATAGGCTTTTGTTAGTTCTGTTGCACTTATTTCCCTAGATTTTAGTTTTTCTAATGCTTCTGTAATCGTTAAATCTATCATTTTATAACATCCAATTTTTAGTTTTTATTCGTCCATAACTTTTGGTACCGCAAAATAACCGCGTGAAACCCCGGCTTTATCAGGATCGTTCGCTAAAATTGCATCGCGAATATTCCCGTCGGTAACAACGTCCGGACTTTCTGGAAGTTTATGTTCTGCTGGATTTAACATTGGTTCGACACCTGTTGTGTCTATTTTCTGCAATTTATCCAACCACTCAATAACTGAATCAATATTCATTTTTTCTAGTTTTTCATCTGATACATCGATTCGTATTAAATCGGCAAATTTTTTTAATTGTTGCTTGCTAAATGCCATTTTGAATCCTATTCTATTACATATTAAAAAACTTAAGGAAAATTATACAATGATTTTGCCAGATTTCAACGATTTTCCACGCAAAGGGCGCTTGTTGGGCATAGATTGGGGGGCTCGTCGTACGGGCGTTGCCGTATCTGATGAAAATCGTGATTTTGTTTTCGCGCGTCCCGCAATTGTTTTTGCCAATGGTGACTTGTCGATTGCACGTCAAATTGCTGATGTAGCAAATGAAGAAAAGGTCGTAGGTATAGTTATTGGATTACCAGTTTATAGTGATGGTTCGGAATCTGAGACAACTAAGACTGTTCGTTTGTGTGCCACGGAATTGTGCACATACACAGATTTGCCTATCGCTTTTATAGATGAAACATTAACCAGTATGTCCGCACAAGAATCAATGGGTAAAATTCGAGTTTCTGATATAAAGACAAAATTAGATTCTGAGTCTGCACGAATAATACTAGAAAATGCAATCTCTATAATAAAAAGATTAAAATAAAAAGCTTAGAAACGGTGCATATAGCGCCGTTTCTTTTATATGTTTTTATTCATCATCGTTTTTGTCTGGAATTTTCCCGTCTGCAGATAGTAGAACCGCTATCCAACGGGTTGAATCAAATTGTGCTGTGATGATAAATATAGCCACCAGTAAAGGTACACTAAAGAACATCCCCGCGATACCCCAGATAACACCCCAGAAGACCAAATTTATTAATATCGCTAACGTAGACAAATTTAGCGTTTTACCGGTCAACTTTGGTTCCAGTATATTACCGAACACGATTTGTAAAGTTATTAAACCTACCGCAGTTAATATTGGTTGTTGCAGGGTAGGGGTCGTTATAAGTGAATATAGTATAGGCAGACCACATGCAACGATGGCACCAATTGTTGGAATATAACTTGTAATAAATACTATGAAAGCCCATATGCCAGCAAACTCTACACCAATTGTTTGCAACCAAAAATATGAAAGAATACCAGTAATTCCCGATAGAAGAGTCTTCATAAACAAGTACTTTTTCATATTATCATCGATGCTGTCGATTATATAGCGGACTTTCTTGTACTTTGTTTTATTAGGAAATAGCGCAGAAAACTTTTTTTCGAAAGTACTTTGCTCAACAAAAAGGAATATCATGTACACTAGAATCATACCAGTAGATGTTACAATTCCGGCAATGGAAGAGCCCACATTTGCTGCGATGTTTGCAATGTTTGGTAACATATTGACATCAAAGCTTAAACCAAGGCTTTTTGATATATAATGACTGAATTGTACGAATTTATGTTGTAGCTCTGGCAATGCAATAAACAGCTCTCTGAACATTGGCTGGATTTGCGTTATGAAGAAGTATATTAAACCACACATCGCTAAAACAGATAAAATATTTGAAACCCAATCGAATGTTTTGGCGGTAATAGGGCGGTCTTTTCTGTTTTCATCAGAATCAAACGGAAAAAGTTTTCTGATATATGTGGCGGTTGCATTAATTAGGTACCACAGAAAAGTTGCGACCAATAATGGAATCAAAATAGACCTGCCTAGCCATAAAACTAACAGTAATGATAGAAATAATATTATTCCATTCATAAAAACCTCCTATGCCTTAATATTGTGCATATAGCGCGTTTTTTAATTAGTTGTTTCTACTGTTTCTATATCGCTTATATTAACTGTTACGTCTGGGGCGTGTTGTAGAGAACTATATCCAATAATACCTATCAGAACTAGTATATTTAAAATTATTGAGGTGTAAGAATACAGCTTCTTTTGCTGTTGGCGGAAGCTTGATAATCCAGATATTTTAAACCATATGGCAAAAATTAATACCGATGCAAGTGTTATAAAACTTGCATTAAAACCATAAAAGAATCCAGAATACACAACCATTATTATGAACGAGAAAACAGTATAAAGTTGGTTATTTATTATTTTTTCCGTAATTTTGGAATACCACTTAGAATGAATTGATACAGCTGGTGTTGATTTGTTTTGGTCTTTTAATAAATATCCTGGTGCCCACAATAGTGAAAAACCAAATGGCATAGACAGTATTATTTTCCATGCTGAAATACCCATTTCTCGACAGCGTGAGTACTTTGCATAAAGGCTTGTAACGAATATACCAATTAAATATAAAAAGAACACTGCGATTAGAGTTGCTATTGCAAGCACCGAGGCGTTTATTTGATAATTCATTAGCCAAAAACGCATAACAATTACATCTTTGTATTCATTAATCAAAAGCATGGCTATTATGAAAGCAGTGGAAACAACCAGCATTTGTAAATTTGTTAGAGCTATAAAACTTTTTTGATCCATATTTTTCTTTGGTAATTTATGATAGATACAGGCTGCTGCACATATTATCCCGACTAACGTAGTTAATGCGATTAACATATTGCTTGCGTCTGGATAAATCATATAGAGTGCAAAAATAAACAAAAATAGTAAGACTAATGCTAGAACAGAAAATTTTAATGGGGTCCATACCAACCATGACAATAATGATTTTTGATTAATAGACATATTTTGTTCCTTTTTTGTTCTTTATTTTATCATAACTTTACCTGCAGACAAAGTTGTTATGTCTGTCGGGGTAATTTGTTTTGTAAAGTTTTCTTGGTGACTTATAAACAAGAATGTAGTGTCTGGCATTTCACGAATTACATCTACTATTTGCTTTTGCACGGTGGCATCGGCACCTGAATCTGGTTCGTCTAGTATAGCTAATTTAGGTTTGGTCATAACAAGTCTTAATAGCATCAAGCGTTTGCGCTCACCCCCAGAAAAACCAACGTTTATGCTACGATTTAGCCATTCTTTGGGAATTCCTAGACTTTCGCGCGCGGCTTCTAAATTGGCTAGAAATTCACCCATAGATAAATCTTTCCCTGTTTCAAAATGTTTGTGGGCTGCCATAGAATGCTTTAAAAAACTTAATACGCTTAATCCAGGTATTTCTGGAACATTTTGTGCCCCAAGAAATATTCCCATTAGTGCGCGTGTTGTTGTGTTTTCATTCGTTATATCTTTGCCGTCAAAAACTATCTTGCCAGAGTTAATGGTGTATTCTGGGTTACCAATAATTGTGCTGACTAGAGTAGATTTCCCAGAGCCATTGTGACCTGCTAATAAGTGTCTGGCACCACGTTTTACCGTCATGTTTATATCTGTTAGCAGGATTTTTTCACCAAGTGATACAGATAGATCTTTTATTTCTAACATTCTTTTCTCGTTTTATTCTTTGGACATCGCCATTTGTATTAATTGTTTAGATTCTACTAAAAACTCCATCGGTAACCTGGATATTACAGGGGCGGCAGTTGCGCCTATTATAAGAGATGTCGCAACATCTTCTTCTATTCCAGATTCCATTAAAAACTGTAATTGCTTTTGATCTATTGCGCCAGTGGAGGCTTCATGGCTTTGCACGTTGTCACAATTTGTATGGATTATTGTTGGTATTGTGTTTGCGATTGCTTCACCGCCTATTAAGCGAGTATCACACTTTGAGGCATTTTTCCCATTGTGACAATTAAAACTTACAAGACTACGAAATGTTTGTCTGGATTTATCTAAAGCCACACCGTAAGAGACTATATTCGATACTGTGTTATCCCCAATATGAATCATTTTTGTCCCTGTGTCAGCCTGTTGACCGCCACGGGTAATTGATAGTGAATAAAAGTCGCTATGTGCATTGTTTCCGGCTAAAATCGTTGATGGGTACTTCCATGTCATGGCAGAGCCTATTTCAACTTGTGTCCAATTTAAGCTGGCGTTTTTCTCACATCTACCACGTTTTGTAACAAAATTTAAAATTCCGCCATCATTTTTTCCCGTTGAATTATTCAATTTCCCCGCATACCAATTCTGTACAGTTGCGTATTTAACCGTTGCATTGTCATGCACAATGATTTCAACAACACCGCTATGAAGTTGATGATTAGGACGGCGTGGTGCGCTGCAGCCTTCCATATAGCTCAGCTCTGCACCGCAATCTGCTATTATCAATGTTCGTTCAAATTGTCCTATTTTTGCGGTTTCTATTCTGAAATAACTTGCTAAGTCTATTGGGCATTTAGTGTTTTTTGGCACATACACGAATGTCCCATCTGAAAAAACGGCTGCGTTTAGTGCCGCAAAAAAGTTATCTGTTGCAGGAACAACACTTCCTAAATATTTTTTTACTAGGTCAGGGTATTGTTTCGCTGCATCTGAAAAAGGAAGAAATATTATACCAAGTGCTTTTAGTTCTTCCATATAAGAAGTATGAACCGATTTGCTATCTATTACAGTATCCGTTGCCATTCCCAGTAAAGCGCGTTGCTCATTTTCTGGCAAACCCATTTTTTCATAGGTTTCTTGCAAGTCAGAATTGTCTATCGGTTTTGCTTCGTTATAGTAATTAAGAGAATCATAGTCAATTGGCGAATAGTCTATCTCGGCCCAATGAGGTTCTTTCATGTTTTGCCATGCGTTAAAAGCAGAAAGACGCCAATCTAATAACCAGTCTGGTTCTTCACGTAATGATGATATTTCTCGTATAAGCTTTTCTGATAACTTAGGCATGTTTATTCATTTGATTGATTGGCCAACTGTTTTGCTTGGGCAAAAAAAGTCAAAGACTGGCCAAGCAACCCATCTGTGAATGTCGCGGCAAGAATACCGTCTGGGTCTGTTGTCGTAAGATGATTTAAAAAACTGTCTGCTCGGTTCATGTAATTGTCCACACTACGGGCAACCTCAGAATCAAGTTTTATGCAACGGCGCAATTTTTCTAAAGCAAATGGGTTCTTTGCATACTCGTCCATTATTCCACCGAGTGCACGCCACAAAGGGTGCTCGTTCGTGTTCCTTGGCATAACGTCAATCGCAGCCATTATAGGAATAAGATTTTGCAGTAAATCTTGATAGATCATTTCTGCATTTTCGGCAACGGCATTTGTCGCCGATTTGTTTTTTAGAACAGATTGAATTTTCACTATAACGTTGTGTTGGTACGTCAGAGTTTTCTGAATTTCTTGAATCCTACTGTTTGTGGATTTTACCAAGTATAATGATATAAGCCCCAGAATTAAAAGAATACTAAAACCAATTATGATTAACATATCTTGCATATTTATTACTCCGCAATATTCACTCGTTGGCTAAAGTATAACATCTTTTATCGATTCGTGCGATTTTATCTTTCTGGCTTCATCAAAAGCTTTTTTATTGTGCGTTTTAATCTTGCACAGATTCGGTCAAATTGTTATAATAACTACAATAAATGTTATAACATATTTAGGAAAGGAAGTTTTTATGTTCCGTAAATTTTTGATTGTTGCGATGTTTGCTACCGCGGCTGGGTATTGCTTTGCCGCAGAAACGTTACCACCACAGGTAGTTACGTCAGAGGTTTATTATTCTCAAGAACCGGTTGTGACAGAAACTCAAATGGTTCAATATGATGTTCCTGTGCAGCAACAAGAAATTCCAGTGTGGCCAATTGCTGGGTCTGATGCGGATGTGACAATTGCATGCGAAGACGGGGCTTGCTCTGGTAGCAAAGACGATAATATTCGCATTGTATCAAAGATTGGTGCGGATTTAGTTGTTGAGAATAATTTTAATTTAGCAAGTTCCGATACCAATGGTTTTAATGGTTGGTCTGGTGGTGCCAATATGTTGCATGGTACACAGGTGCCAGTTGGCTTTGATGATCCCTGTAATAGTGGGGCAGAGATGCCGTTGTTGGGGCGTGAAATGTTAGAAGACGATGGTGGGACGGTTTTAGCTGTTTCTCGCAGCGCGCGTCAGGATTGTAACCAGTATAAAGATGGTTATGAAGCGTTCATGGCAAAGGTTGGTATGACAGATGAAGAGGTTGCTGCGGCCAATGAAGCGGCAGAAAATATGGAAGCTGAAATAGCTGTTGACGTTTCCGCAGATGCAGAAGCCCCTGTTAATTTGACGGATCAGGTTCGTTCGTGGGTTGTCGCTAATGGCCAGACTTTAAGAGAAGTTTTGCAAGACTGGTGCAACAAAGAAGGTTGGGATTTAGTTTGGGCAACGTCTCGTGAATATCCGATTGAGGCAAGCGCTGTATTTAAAGGCCGGTTCGTAGATGTGGCATCTGCTTTGGTTCGTAATTTTGCTAGAGCTACCCCAATACCTTATGCAAAGTTTTATAAGGGTAATAGAGTGTTGGTAATCTCTACAACGGAAGAGTAAGCAATTGTAGTTAAGTTTGACGTAGGAGAAAATAAAGATGACCAAACCAATGAAATTTTTAGTTTTGTGCTCTCTTTTTGGGGTAATGGTCACGGGGTGTGCCACGAAAGAGTCTGCAAAGGTTGCAGCGTCTGTGGATCAGGATTTTATCAATGCGTATGATGCGTTTGAAATGTCTAAAAACCCAACGGCAAAGGTTGCAAGTGGTGATACAGTTTCTATGTCGGAAGGTGTTTGGTTGGGTGCGTCTTCAACGTTGTTGGCCCATAGAAATAATCTGCCGTCTCAGTTTGAATCTAGCACGGGTATTACTATTTTATTAAATGAGCCAGTTACATTAAATACTCTTGCAAATGATATTACGTCTATAACTGGTATTCCTGTAAAAATAGATAGTCAGGTAAACGCGGAAAAATTAAAAAAGACGATAAATATTGCTTATACTGGTAGTTTGTCTGGCTTGTTGTCTCAGGTGGCAACAGATCTTGATATTTTGTGGTATTACGATAAATCTGCAATAGTGTTTTATGAGACCGAGACAAAGACTTTCTCGTTATATGCATTGGGAACGGACGTCTCATATCAAACGGCAGTAGAAACAGATGATGGTAATACCGTGTCTTTAGAGTCTACATTAAAAGAGTGGGATGAAATAGAAAATGCTCTAGAGACGATAATTGGTGATGTTGATAACGCTAGTTTTACTGTTTCTCGTAGCTTGGGGACAGTAACTGTTACAGCTCCGCCTTCTACACTGGCTCGTGTTTCTGATTATATAGATAAACAAAATAAACGTTTGTCTCAGTTGGTAACGATAGATGTTAAAGTTTTACAAGTATCTATATCGAATGATTCTGCATTTGGATTGAATCTGGCTGCTGCTATTAATTCGGCTTCAGGATTGAATATTGTGGCTAACCCTAAAAACAATCTGACTAGTACCGAGGCAAGCTCTATGAATATAGCCGTCCTTTCTAATGCTGTATCGGCAATGACGGGGGCAACGCATAGTGATGGCAGCTCTACAGTTGCTGGGGCGTATACGCAAGATCAGATTCAAAATGGTTCGTTATCTGGTTTGGCTGGAACGGACGCACTTATACAGGCGTTGGCAAAGCAGGGTAAAGTGTCTTTGGTTACAAACGTAGGTGTTACCACACGTAATAATCGGGTAGCGCCAGTAAATAATACCAAGACAACTGGGTATATTAAACGTTTTGAGTCTCGCAACTTCACAACTGTTGAGTCCAGTACGGTTGACCAGGATGATTTGGAAACAGGGTTTTCTATGCAGTTATTACCAAATGTTTTGGAAAATGGTAAAATCTTGTTGCTGTTTAGAATGTCCATTCGAGAACTGTTGAAAATGTCCACACAAACTATTGGAGAAGTTACATTACAGTTGCCAGAGGTTGAGGAACGCAGTTTCATGCAAGAAGTAATAATGGAATCAGGTCAAATGTTGGTTGTGTCTGGTTTTGAAAAGCAGACAAATAATGATACCCGCTATGGGCTTGGTGATCCAGACTTTATGGCCTTATCTGGCTCGCGCGAGACATCAGCAACACGTGATGTGTTAGTAGTTATATTAACGCCACAGGTCTTGGTAAGTCCGATGGATGCTGAACATACAATACAGCAACATTGGGGGGCACCATTGAATTAAACCGGTAATACAGAAAACCGCCGAAAGGCGGTTTTTTTGTTTAATATTTTTTTGTAACAATAACAAAAGGCCCCAAATGGAGCCTTTATCAGAATTCCTAGTAGCAACTATGCCATCTTAGCAACTTTCTTAGTTAATCTAGAAATCTTACGCGCGGCGCGTTTCTTAGGCATTACCTTGCCAGCAGATTTCATGATTTTGCTTTCAGCAGCACGAGCAGCCGTTGTTGCAGCGGCTTTGTCGCCACTTTCAACAGCAACTAAAACTTTCTTTGTTGCCGTTTTAACAGCACTACGGCGAGAATTATTTATTGAATTCTTTTTTTCTGTTACTAGAACTCTTTTTTTAGATGACTTATGATTTGCCACTTTATTTTCCTTTTATTTTGTAATCTTTTTTGCTATTTTATAGAAAACAAACATAAAATCAAGGAAAAATAAAATGATACCAACAGGTTTTAATGTCATAGCTGTGTTAGCTATTTTGGTTTCTTATTTATTAGGTTCTATTCCTATGGGGTTGATTTTGACCAAAGTCATGGGTAAGGGGGATTTACGTAAGGTAGGAAGTGGTAATATTGGCGCAACTAATGTTATGCGTGTCGGTGGATTACGGATGGCAGCGGCGACTTGGTTGTTGGATATGTTAAAGGCAATCGCGGCTGTTTATATTGGTTATGTTGTTGGCGGGGAAGCTTTTGCTGCTTGGTGTGGTTTTGCGGCAATAGTTGGACATTGTTATCCTGTGTGGTTGAAATTTCATGGTGGAAAGGGAATTTCTTCTTTATTTGGGGTTTTATTGGCGGTAAATCCACTGGCTTTTATAACTTGTGGAATAGAATGGTTAATTGTTGCGCTATCGTCTGGTTATTCTTCTTTGGGGGCGGTTGTTGCTTTTTGTTTGATGCCAGTTTTAGGGTTTGTTATGGGGCCTCAGGTTGGGTGGCCATTCTTAGCAATCGCTTTGCTATGTTTATGGAGACATAGAGAGAATATAAAAAGGTTACTATCTGGAACTGAGTCTAAAATAGAGTGGAAGTGGAAAAAATAAAAACATGCCGTTTTCCGGCATGTTTTTATATCCTTTATTTTTATTATATTTTGTGGTATAATGCTTCAAACTGATGAGGGGTTTGAGAGATGAAAAGACTTGTATCTTTTATTGCTATTTGTTCGTGCGTTTTCCCCGCATTTGCGGCGACAGAGGCGGCGCAATCCAGACGCTCTATGACAACACAAATGGTTATGGCTGCACCAAGGGCGACTGCTTCAACAAAGCAAATTTCTGCCATGGCTAATAACGCAGCTGCAAGTATGAATACAATGTCAAGCGTTCGGGTACCAGTCGGGTTAGACGATTCGGATGTATCTGTGTCGGATGATTCTGGTAACGATAGTAATGAAGATAATAACCAGACACCAGATGATAATGAAGACAAAAATAAAGAGTACGAAAGACAGCGTTCTGCGTGCCTGAATAATAATGTTGGTTTGGGAAATACTTTCGTCTGGGCTTCAAGGTATAGTAATGTGAATAATTATTCTTCTATGGTAGAGGATGTAAATAACCCAGAAAATAATACGTGTTTTGTATTGGTTGAAGTCAAGTCTTCAGATCCAAATATAAAAGTTTCCGATATACCAACTAAATATTTCCCGATGGGGCAGAATATTACTTGTGGCAGTTGGGCACAGGAAGAGACTTTACGTAAGCGTATTTTAGATTCTAAGAAGACTGCACGTACGTGGGCAACGGTCGGTGGTACTGCGCTGGGTATAGGTGTTGGTGTTGGTGCAATGGAGTTATTTGGAAATAAATTGATAGGTGGTGCGGTAGAGGGACAATATCGTAAGGACATCACAGAGGATGAAAGATTGTTAATGCAGTTGCGTGCCTTGAAAAACGATAAACCAAGTGAATATGATAAAATAAGGACAGCGTTGGAAGTATTAGAGAACGAGTGTGATAATTGGCAGGGCGATAATAAGCCGGCAGAGTGTGATTCTTATAATTATAAATATTTGTTGGAGGATTAATTTCTTCTTAAAGATATTATAGAAAACAAAGAGCCTTTTAAAGGCTCTTTGTTTTTTGAAGTAGATTGTTCTTTCGTTACTAACAATAAATTTTTTATAATAACAGTATGACATACGAAGATTTGTTTAATAGGTTACTTATATTGCGTACACCTAATATCGGACCTGTACGTTACCATAAGCTAATAAATCAATACGGCAATGTTGGCGAGGTTGTAACTGTATTAAAACCCAGCGATGCAGTTGTAAATTCTGTTAAGAGAGAAATAGAGTTAGCTAATAAATTAGGTGTTTTTTACCTGTCGGATGATATGGAAGAATATCCTGCGTTGCTACGTGATATAAAAAATCATCCGCCTTTGCTATCTGTACGGGGAAATAAAAAAGCACTTTTAAAGAAATCTGTAAGTATGGTGGGGACACGTCATGCAACGATTGTCGGCATGAATTTTATTGCTGATCTGGCACAAAAGTTTTCTGCAGAGAATTATGTGGTTGTATCTGGAATGGCTATGGGAACCGATGCTGCTGCCCACAGGGGGGCTTTACGGACAGTTGGTGATTCCCAGACTATTGCTGTTCTTGCTGGTGGGGTTGATTACATTTGGCCGTTAGAAAACGAATCGTTATATTGGGAAATAGTTGAACGTGGAGCGGTTGTTAGCGAAATGCCAGTTGGTTTTGTACCTGCTGCCTCAAATTTCGTCATTAGAAATAGATTAATTGCATGGCTTGGGCAAAAACTAATACTTGGCGAGGCTGATTTGAATTCTGGTAGCATGAAAACAGCAGAATTTTCATACGAATCGAATCGGGAAATTTGGGCAATACCGTCACATCCAACGGATTCTAGGTCATTTGGCCCAAATTCCTTAATAAAATCTGGTCGGGCAAAATTATGCACGGGCCCCCAGGATTTTTTTGATAGCAAAAAAAATTGCAAAAAAATTGAATCTGATAATTTGTTATTGGATGCATTAGGAACAATTCCAGTGTCAGAGTCTGTATTGTCAGAAATTGTCAAAAAATCTATTTCGGAAATAAAACAGGAATTAGTGATACTAGAATTGCAGGGTTTAGTGCGGAAAGTTGACGGTGGATATATCAGATTGTAAAAAATAACATGTATATACATTGTATATACAAAGCGCGGAAATCTGGCAAAAAAACGAATCGTTGTCAAAAAATAAATGTTCAAAAATTGTTTAACAATTGGTTGCAAACTTAATTTTATCTTATAACTTATTTGACGTATCCAAAACGATTGAGAACAACTCAATCACAGAAAGAAAGCGAGAGGGTTAAAAACGTAGGCTAAAACATAGATACTAAATTTTGCTGACACAATGTGACAATGAAATTTAGCGTTTATGGGCAGGTGTTTTTTATACTCTTGCACGGGTGACAGAAGGGTTCTGTTAAGGGAAGGAAAGGAGAAACATATGCAGGCAGCGGCAACATTAAAAATGACTAACTTGGAACAAATCAAGGGGGCCATAGCCGCAAAAATGGATTCTGCAAGTTTTACTTCTTGGATTGCTCCTTTGCAGTTTGAAATTTCTGGTAATGAATTAGTGCTGACTGCACAGAATCAATTTTCTGCTGACTTCATTGGTAGCGTTCACAAAAATATTTTGAATTCTGTTGCAGAACAATTTGGTTTGACTGTTTCTATTTGTGTTCGCGGTGCAAATGCAACATCTACTATTGCGAATGATAACAATGTTCAATCATATACACCTGCTGTGTCTGTGGTGAGAATGCAAGACACGAAAGTTAGTGCGTTTGATGCGTTTGTGTGCAGTGATGAGAATGCCTTTGTGTTATCGGCATGTAAAAAGTTAGCGGCGGGGTCAGTGTCTTTCTCGCCGTTATTCATTTATGGTGCGGCAGGTTGTGGAAAATCTTTATTGGTAGATTGCATCGAAGGGGCAACAAGTGGTCGTGTTTTAAAAATGTCTGGTGGTCAATTCGTTTCTGAGTTTACACGTAGTTTGCATGATAGAACCGTTTTTGCATTCAAAGATTATTGCCGTAACTGCGATACGTTTATTTTGGATGATGTTCAGGCGTTGGCGGGTAAGCGCGCAACATGTGAAGAGTTTGCTCAATTGGTAATGGATTTACGTGCAGCGGGTAAAAATATAGTTTTGACTGCAAATGTTGCACCAAGTAATTTAAATGGTTTTGATCGCAGATTTCAGTCCTTGATGGCATCTGGTTTGGTTGCAGATGTCGCGGCACCAAATGCAAATGTAAAACGTACAATTTTGGTAAGAGCAGGGGTGTCATCAGAAGTTGCGGCTTTGATCGCAGACCGCATTGCTGGTGATGGTCATCTTGTTGCAGGGGTTGCCACAAAAATTAAGACATATACAGAACTGATGGGGCAGGCGGTTACTTTTGATGTTGCGCAACACTTATTGGCAGATACGTTGCAAAAGGCGAAAACACCTATTGCAATGGTAAAACTTATGTGTGAAAAACTTGGGGTTGCTTACGAGGCGGTTTGTGGAAAAGGGCGTTGCCGTGCGGTTGCGTTGGCACGTCAAATGATGATGGCGGTATTGAAGGAAGCTACAAATATGTCTTTGACAGAAATAGGTCGTGTATGTGGTGACCGTGATCATGCAACAGTTGTGTATGCGATTTCACAAATAGAGAAATTAAAAAAGACAGATTTGGTTTTGGCAGCTCAGATTAATCAATTAATATCAGATTGTAGATAGTGTAAAAAATAAAAAGCCTGTTGGAAAAGGCTAAGAAATATGATACAATTGCTTAGAACAGATCCTTAAGTTTATATGTTCTAAGTGGAGGAGAAGAGATATGAAGAAAGTTTTGTTTTTTGTGTTATGTGCTGTGCCTTTGCTTGGGGTAAGTCCGTGTTTTGCAGATTGTAATTCTCCTATAACTCTTGGGTTTGACGGTAATCAACATGTGGATGATGATGAGTTTTTGTACTTGTCCGAGAGAGATCATTTATTAACTCAGCAGGGATATGAAAATACTGGTGGGCAGACGTCCGGTGATGGTAAAGGGTATGAATGTGATGGTTTTAATTCGCCTGCTTGTCATGGTGGAGATACGGTGGAAATGCCCGCAGGCCATGTTTTTGAAGGTAAAGTAGTAAATAAAAGAGTTACATATAAATGCCGTACGGGGGCACTTAACTTAGGACCAAATAACGATTGGTATCCTATTAAAGTGGAAGAGGTTTGTAATACTAGCTTTGGAGAAGTTCGGGTAGGTGGTTGTTTAATGGCAGGCGGAGCCTGTAGGCGACTTACAGAGATAGATTGTAGTGGTTATCAAAAAACAGACAACAACGGGACTGTTTTTAGTGGCATTTGTAGAGATGGACCAGTATTTGTTTGTAAGGCTATAGAGTGTCGAGAGGGTATGCGTGCCGATAATGGGATTTGTGTGATTGATGACACAAAGAAAGAAGATAAGTCAACACCGACCCCAACACCAACGCCCACCCCAACACCGACCCCAACACCTGCGCCAACGCCGACCCCACAAAAAACGTGTGTGCAAAATCGTTGTGGTGGATTGTCTGGGGCGGAGTATAGTCAGTGTATCACATGCTGTTATGTTCCAAGTGCTACAGCCGTATGGAACAGTAGTACTAGGATTTGTGAATGTGCTGATAAAACAAAAAAATTTAATCCGTCAACACTACAGTGTGAAGTAAATGTACCGCAACAGGAAGAGGATACATACACATGTGATCCTAGTAAGATACAGTTACTTAATCAGTGGATGGTTACATATGCAACGGATAATGTTTTGTTGACTCAGATAAATCAAGTTTTGGTTTATTGTCAGGGAACACCATCTGAGTTAGTCTTTAACAATATGTTTAATCAAGTACTTGTTTTGATAAATCAAAAGTCGGATTCAGATGCTGCTGCAAGTGAAATTACGGCTACACGGAATCGTGCTAGAAGCAGGATAGAAAGCGCTGTAAAGACTATTAATGATATCGAATCAAACTTGGATTTGAGTGTATGGAAAAATTCTGAGGGTGGTTTCAATACATCGCGTTTGTTGTCTGACTCTATTGCAGGTGTCGTCTTGGGAACCGCTGGCGGTTTGATAACAAGTAGTGTTGTAAAAAAGAATCAAGTAAAAAGTGGGTTCGAAGATATACAGTGCACCGTCGGCGGACAGGTTGTTGCCGGTTGGGGTGATGAGTTCCGCGTCGGTATCCAATAAAAAACTAGATGGGGAAGACAAAAAATACCGGACTTTGTCCGGTGTTTTTATTTCTTGTGTTGCTTTTCTTCCAACTGACGTAAAAATATTTCTCGACGTTTTATTTGATAACGAAGGTCTCTTTTCGTCGCATGGTTCAATCTGTCCATGAAATTAGGGTGCTCTGAGCTGTACATCATTTCTGTTGGAAATAGAATGGCAACGATTTCATAAGTTTCTTTATCCAGGTATTCTACTATTGTACTTGCTAGACGCGTACCCATAACAGATTTTAACATCTCATGACTTTCCAGCATCTTAAAAGCACTTGGGTTTGGAAAGGATTCTAAATGAATTTTGCCAGCGTTATGTGGTACTGCTTTTCCGTTAATTTCAACAACTTCTAAGGAAAGTTCGTCATCAAATCTCTGCGATTTATAAAATTCTGGTGATTTATAGTTAACTACATATGTATATTTTTTCTTTCTTGGCATAATTTTATCCTTTTTACCTGTGTAACTATAACACAAAAAGCGTGATTGTCAATGCCGCCAGTGCAAGAATCTATTCTTAGTGTTTTATGATTTCTTTATACAAACAGATCTTTCACAAATTGGGCATGTTCTGTTATAAATTTAAAACGAAACTCTGGTTTCTTACCCATCAATTCAGAAACAATGGTCCTTGTCTTTTCTGTGTCTTCGGCACCTTCGTCTGTACGTGGGGGCAGGTCTACCCTTATCAGTCGTCTTGTCTTAGGAGACATAGTTGTTTCTTTTAACTGGTTTGGCATCATTTCGCCTAAACCTTTAAATCTGGATATTTCGACTTTTTTATTTTTGTACTTTGTGCTTTTGAGATTTTCCAGTTCCTCGTCCGTATCTACATATACAGATTCGGTCCCGCACGTTAACTTGTATAATGGGGGACAGGACAAATATAAATGACCACCATAAATCAACTGAGGCATTACCTGATAAAAGAACGCCATTAACAACGAAGCTATATGGCTGCCATCAACGTCAGCATCTGTCATAACTATTATTTTTTCATAGCGTAATTTATTTTCGTCCCAATCTTTCGCCGTTCCTGCACCTATTATGTCTATTAATTCATTCAATTCTTTGTTGGCACTGAAACGTTCATCAGAATTTGATACAACATTTAGGACTTTCCCGCGCAAAGGCATGATTGCCTGTGTCGCACGATCTCGGGCTTGTTTTGCTGTACCACCCGCCGATTCTCCCTCAACAATAAACAGTTCTGTTCCCTCTATACCATGTTTTGAACAATCTGCCAATTTTGCCGGCATACGAACGCGCTTTGTAGGCGTTTTTCTCGCAATCTCTTTTACTTGTTTTGTCTTTATTCGAGCGTTTGCTAGATTGATTACGAAATCTAATATTGCATTGGCTGTTTTGGGATCTGATGCTAAGAATATCTCCCACGGATCACGCAATGCGTTTTCTGTAAATCTTGCGACCTCTGGATTTGATAATTTCTCTTTTGTTTGACCCAAGAATTGAGGTGTTTTGTAAAACACGGAAACTATCGCAGCAACAGAGTCAAATACGTCATCGCTTATTATAGAAGCTGCCGATTTATTATTTACTTTTTCGCCGTATGCTTTTATTCCTTTGGTGATTGCGGACTTGAACCCTGTTTCATGTGTCCCACCGTCAATTGTCGCAATGGTATTACAATATGATGAAAAGAATCCATCGTCTGATGCCGCACCATTTTCATCTGTTAAAAAGGTTAAAGCCCATTCCACGCGTCCAGAAGCGTCTGGGAAGTCAACCGTGCCACTAAATATCTTGGGCATAATGCGCGGTTTTTCACGCGTCTTTTCATCTAGAAAATCTGCAACACCATTCGGATAATAAAATTCCGTTTGGGCAGGAATATTCATATCTTCCGTTAATAATTCTGGATTACATATCCAATCGACCCTTACACCGCGTGATAAAAACGATTTTGCGCGGGCCATTCTATAAATCTTTATAGGTTTAAATACTGCATTTGCACCAAAAATTTCGTCATCAATAGTAAAACGTACTTTCGTGCCATGGTTCTTTGTCGGAGAACCTTGGATCATTTTACTGGTAGGTTTGCCCCTTGAAAAAGTTTGGCGCCATTCATAACCATCCCTTGATATGGTCACAATCATTTCAGAAGACAATGCATTTACGACAGAGCTGCCAACACCATGTAATCCGCCACTTGTCTTATACACGTTATTATTAAACTTACCGCCAGAATGAAGCGTTGTCAGAATTACTTCTAAGGCCGATTTTCCAGGAAACTTTGGATGCTCGTCAACAGGGATGCCACGGCCATCGTCTGTAATCTCTATCGTTTTAGAATCTATTAAATTTACTGTTATTTTTTTCGCAAAGCCTGCAACAGCTTCGTCGATAGAGTTATCTAGAATCTCGATCGGCAGATGGTGCCATGCTTTCTCATCTGTACCACCAATATACATCCCAGGACGTAGTCTAACTGGTTCCAGCCCCTCTAGTACTTGAATATCTGATGCGTCGTATGTATGTGTATTTTGTTCTGTCATAGCATTCTATTATTAGTACATTTTTAGAACTCTTGCAAGTGAAAGAATTCACGAAATCATTATGTTTTTATAGGTTTTGTCAGGTATTTTTTATTTCGGTATGATCTTGATTTTTATATAATAATATCTATATATTTCCGGGAAGAATAAATTATGGAATAAAAAATGAATAAGAATCCTTATGAAGTTTTAGGTGTGGCGCGTGATGCTTCGGCCGATGATATAAAAAAGGCCTATCATAAATTAGTTATGAAATATCATCCCGATAGGAATCCTGGTGATAAAGAAGCAGAAGAAAAATTTAAAGAGGTAAATAACGCTTTTGATATTTTAAAAGACCCTCAGAAGCGTGCGGCGTATGACAGGTTTGGTGATGCGGCGTTTGCTGGTGGAAATGCATCGGGTGCCAACCCGTTTGGTGCGGGGGCAAATCCGTTCGGTAATGGTGCGTTCCATTTTGACATGGGGGGCGGCGCTGGAATGGAAGATATTCTGCGCGAAGCTATGCGGGGGTTCGGTTTTGATATGGGGGCAGGTAATGCCCGTGGCGGAAAGCACGAAAGACGTGGCCGGGATTTGTTGGATGAGGTTGAGATAGACTTACGCGATGCTTATTTTGGGAAAAATCATACTGTAAAGTTCACTACAAATGTAGAGTGTGAAAAGTGTCACGGTTTTGGAACGGCCGACGGCAAGGAGGCTCCGGTATGTTCGAGATGTGGTGGAACTGGGTATGTTCGCACATCTCGTGGTTTCTTTGCTATGGAAACGCCGTGTCCAGATTGTAATGGTTTAGGGCATAAGATAGATAAGAAATGCTCTGAATGTGATGGTGCTGGCACTGTAAGGAAAACCAGAACGTTGGACGTAAAAATACCGGCCGGTGTCGAAGACGGAACGAGATTACGTTTGGCAGGTCAAGGTGAAGCTGGACAGAATGGGGCACCGGCTGGTGATTTTTATCTTGATATTCGTGTTCGTCCTGATAAACGTTTTGAACGCGACGGTGCAGATTTAATAACAAAGGTAGACGTTCCTTTTACAACGCTTGCACTTGGTGGTGAGATAGAGGTAGAAACTATAGATGACAAGAAGTTATCTGTAAAAGTTCCTGCTGGTACCCAGGTTGGTGAAAAGCTGCGTGTTCGTGGTCATGGTATGCCTGGGCGTCGTGCGGGGAGTTTCGGTGATTTATATATAGATATAAATATGCCTGTTCCAACAAAACTGACAGAAAAACAAAAGAAAATATTAACCGAGTTTGCAGAAACTAAAAGTGCTAGAAAAGGGTGGTTTTAATAAAAAAGCAACCAATTAAAAAATCCCGCAAGTTAGCGGGATTTTTTCTATTATTTTTTTATCTGCTTTAACTTTTCTGCAAATGTAAACGTGTATTGTGTTGCAGACCATAAAGATGCTATCAAAGCCAACCATAAAATGATTATGCCCGCATATGCCATTACGAAGAATGTGTAAGAGGCAAAAACTGCATAGGCAGGGAACATAGCAAGCTTTGGCATGCACATCATGAATAGCAGTGCACATATTGCAACCATTTGTAATGTTGTCTTAATCTTACCCATGGAAAAGCGAGCTTTTGGTACAGGCATTTCTATTTTTTGTGTTCCAAGAAATTCGCGCAATCCACTTATATATAATTCACGCGCAATCATAACGATTACAGGTATTATTATCAACCATACAGGGAAGCCTGGGATAAATGCAGGTAAGACCAAAGTCAGAACGATGGAAAGCATTATCAGCGTGTTTACAACCAATAGCTTGTCTCCGATATGGTCCATTACACCACCAAGCTTTGAGCATACATTGTATTTTCTGGCCAAATAACCGTCAAACCAATCTGATATGGAACCTAAGACGAATAGTACGAAGCTGGTCCAGTACCAACCAAACATGAGAGTTGGGATGATAACAAAAGCCGCAGCTATACGAAACGCCGACAGAAAATTTACAAAGAACTTCATTATATTTCTCCTTTTGTATAATAACAGGTTAATTATACCACTTCAGAATGGAAATGGGCATAAATTTTTTTTGCCGCAGCTTTCCCCAGTCCTGGTACGTGTAATAATGCCTCTAGACTTGCATCTGTAATTGCACGCACAGACCCAAAGTGAGTTAAAAGTGCTTTTTTCCTTGTTGGACCAATACCGTCTATTTCATCTAAAACAGATGTTGTCATTGTTTTAGCACGTATAGTTCTGTGGAACGTTATTACAAAGCGGTGCGCTTCATCGCGGACGGCACGAAGTAATAGAAATAACCTTGAATCTTTGGGAATGTCTCGACAGACACTGCCGTCTGGCATTATAAAGTGTTCATCGCCATTACGAACCTCGCCCTTGGTCACACCAAGTATAGGAATGTTTGGTGCTGTTTTGTGGGCGATGTTCCATTGTGCTTGCCCCCCGTCTACTATTATTAGGTCTAGTTTCGGACCATTTGTTATTGCACGTGAAACAAACTCTGCCATCATAGCAATATCGTTTCCGGCGCGTGCAGCATCGCGTAATTTAAAGTGTCTATATCCCGATTTTATAAAGCCATTATGTCCAAAGGTTATCATTGCACCAACAGGACTTTTCCCGAATAAATGCGAGTTATCAAATACGCCCGCGCATTCTATTTTTAGCCCCAGCCAGTTTTCTAAATCTTCAACGGAATCTTGCCAATCAAAATTGGCGCTATGTGCACGATTCTGGCGCATGCCGCGATTTGATGTTTGTGTCAATTCTGTAATTTTGTCGCGACATTTTGCTGCTGATTCGAAGTCCATTTCATCTGAAAATTTTTTCATCTGCTTGGTTAAATCTGCGATTATAGGTTCGCTGTCCCCAGTCAAAATTCGACGTGCTAGTTGTACGTTTTCGTTATAATCTGTTTGCGGTATAGTGCATGGTGCACTACATCTTCCAATTTGATATAACAAACAAGGCCTTGTGCGATTATGCATAAATGTATCTGTGCATGTGCGAAGTTTACAAACTTTTTGTATGGTTTTTATCGTTTCGTTTAGTGCGTATACAGACGGGTAGGGACCAAATACATCTTTGCGCTGGGATATTTTACCACGAAACTTTAGTAGTCTTGGGTATTCTGATTTAGTTAATGCTATCATCGGGTACATTTTCCCGTCGGTTAGCATTATGTTGTATTTAGGTTTTAATGTCTTTATTAATTTTTGCTCTAATAAAAGTGCGTCTGATTCCGTCGCAGTTATGTCCCAGTCTACACGTGTAACCAGCGTCCTCATAACTTGTTTATGAGGTTCTAGTTTTGATATATCTATGTATTGTTTCAGACGGTTAGAAAGATTTTTTGCTTTGCCTACATATAATAAGTTACCTTCGGCATCATACATCTTATAAATACCGGGGGCATTAGGACTATTTGCAATTAAATCAGAAAATTGAATATTCATACCTTTTATGATAGAATATAAAAAAATAAATAGCAAATAGAGGATATAAAAATGAAACAGGAATCAGGTCGTTCTATGATTGAAATGATGGGTGTATTAGCAATTATGGGGGTAATTACTGTTGGGGCAATTGCCGCTATTTCCAGTGCGATGAAGTCTCAAAAGGTAAATACTGTAAACGATGAAGTTTTGCAGATGGTCATGCAAGTAAAACAGTTGTTTGGTGGTTATGACGATTTCTCGAATATAAACAATGCTACAATTTTTGGGGCAATTGGCATGTCTAATAAAAACCCATATGGTGGGACTTATGAAATATCTGTAAATCCGTCTAATTCAAGGCAGTTTATAGTCACAATAAATGGCCTTTCTCAATCCGAATGTGATGCGTTTGTTGTAAAGGCATGGGAAGGCTCGGTCGGTTATGAGATGTCTGGACGTACTCAAAGTGGTGCTTCGGGTTCTTGTGATAATCCTAATGGGGAAAATTTTGTACAAATAACATACGGCGAATAATATGCTGTATCGGTTGGAAGCACTATGGCAGAACTAGTTCAAATTTCTAAGACAGAAGATGGGGTACGCTTATTGCGCTGGTTTTTGCGTAAGTTTCCTGCGATGCCGCAACGGGAATTTTATAAGCTTTGTCGCGGTGGGCAAATACGAGTTAATTCTTCACGTGCCAAAGGACAAGAAGTTTTGCGTTCTGGTGATGTTGTAAGGGTGCCACCAACTTTGGCTAGTTATGCTGTTTTGCCAGCAAAAAAGACAGAAAGCGGTTCGGTGTTTTCTTTGGCTGATTTAGAAGCTTTGCGTAAGTGTATAATTCACAATGATGAAGATATTGTGGTTTTTAATAAGCCAGCGGGGCTTGCTGTGCAGGGGGGAACCGGTATAAGAAAGTCTATAGATAAGATGGCTGCGGCTTTATTCCCGTACGATAAAATTTCTTTGGTTCATCGGTTAGATAGGGAAACCAGTGGTGTTCTAGTAGTTGCTAAAAATCAAAGGGCGGCTCAATTCTTGGCCAATGAATTTCAGAATAAGACTGCCCATAAAGAATACCTTGCCTTGTTAAATGGTGATGTTTATCCGTTAAGTGGGGTCATTGATAATTATATGGTTAAAGGTCAGGTTTTTGACAACGCAAAACGAATCAATGACGGAACAGGACAAAAGCCGCAAAGGGCAATAACTGAGTACAAGGTTTTGTCTCAGGCAGGGGGACATTTGTCGTGGGTTTTGTTTTCTCCTAAAACAGGCAGAACTCATCAATTACGCGTACATAGTGCTTTATGTTTGCATGCACCCATAGTTGGTGATATTTTATATGGAAATAACAAGAAGTTAGATGGTGCGCTAAGGTCAATGTTGGAGACAAATAATTTATTTTTACTTGCATACAGAATAACTTTTAGGCATCCGTCAACCGGTAAAATGTTGACGATAAACGCGCCTATACCAGACTTCATGTTGCCGGTAATAAAATTTCTTGAGTTTAAATTACCGTAAATTTGCGCGATAAAGATGAAAAAAAAGAATAAAAAAGGAAGCAATTTTTTTAGAATAATGAGAGTATTAACAATCTTTGTTATGGGATTGTTCGTTGCTGTCGTAATTGCTTTGTCGCAGATTAATTTAGAAACTCTTCGCGGTGACGTGTTGGCAGTATTGCAAGATGCTACTGGGGTGCCGGTTGAAATAGACGGAAGTGTTTCTTGGAAGTTGTCTTTGCGCCCGCAGATTGAATTAAATGAGGTTCGCGTACCTAATGCTGATTGGGCAAATCATAAAGATGCTTTTAGCGCGAAAAAAATAGATGTTACATTAGATTTGATTTCTTTGTTCCAAAATAGACCGACAATACAAAATATTAAAATTTACGATGCGAAAGTCTGTGTTGAACAAAATGAGAAAGGTGATTTCTCGATTTTAACAAATGAAAAGGCACCCGAATCAGTGGAAGGCGTAAATAACAGCAGCGCGTTACCAGCGGAATTTCCTTTTGTGGATCCTGGCTTGGGTGGGGTAGAGGTAAAAAATTTAGAATTAGATTTCTTAGGTACGGAATATAAGCTATCTGGTTTTCAGATTCGCTATATTCCACACAGTGAAACACGCGAATATAGTGGGTGGATAAACTATGATTCTAGTGTGTTCCCATTTATATTGTCTTTCTCAAAGTATAATGCGGACAGAAAAGTGTACCCTTTGAAAATAGCGTTTGCAACTGGTGGAGATGCATTGATTGCCAATATCGCTTTAGAAGGGAAAAGTAAAGCACCTATTGATTTCATTATTAAGGGGGATATTCCTGATATATCGGAAGTTGGCAAAGTTTTTGATTTTAATATAATAAAAATGCCAGTGATGAGTGTGAATATATCTGGCGGATATGATTGGCAAAAGCTAACTTTGCGTAATTCATCTATAAAAGTTCGTGGTAATACGTTGGAATTTTCTGGCATTGTTGATTGGTCAGGTAAAAGACCTAAGATTAATGCGTCGCTTGAATCAAATTCAATAAATTTGGCTGATGTTTTCCCAGCGCTTTACGATAATAAGTGGGTTCGACCTGATAGAGAGTTAAATGTTTTCAAAGATATTCCTTTGTTTGGGGATATATGGGTAAATTATGATGTGAACCTTCACATTATGCTGGATAACTTTATAGTATATAGAAATTTCAATTTGAAGGACATGGATGCAGTTTTAACGCTGAATAATGGAACCGGTCGTGTTGAGGCCGAAACTGTTATCGCAGATGGGAATGTGAAAGCTGTGGCCGATGTGAATATAGAATCTGATGGGAATATGTTTATTAAGCTTGGGGGAAAAGGCCGTGGCATAGTGGTGGGAAATTTGTTAGATCAGCTTAATATAGATGATTTAATTTCTGATTTACCAGTGGATTTTGATATGTACGTTGAAGCAAATGGGTATAATCTTTCCGAATGGATGCAGACTTTAACTGGACCTGTTGTAGTATATTCATCTGGGGCAGGTTATGCACATTCAACGCTTGTGGCAAATATGTATGGAACGGATTTTCTTACAACTTTGCGTCATAATATTCAAGACCTTTTTCGTTCAGAGAAAAAATATAATCAGATGAAAATATCGTGCGTTTCTGTTAATACTAAGTGGCGTAATGGATTGGCGGAGACACAGCATGGGGTGGCTGTTGAAACGAACGCCATAAATGTGCGTTTGGCTGGCGATTTAGATTTAGGTAAAGAAACTATGCAGTTATCATTGACAACTGTTCCAGTAAGAGGTTTGAAGCTTTCTTTGTCTGGTAATGTTGTAAATTCTATGGAAATAACAGGTAGTCTTGCAGAGCCTACGATTCAGATTAGCGGTGCGGCGGTTGCAGGTAAAGTTGCGTCTGCTACGGGAATTGGTTTGCTGCTGGCGCCGTTTACTGGTGGAATAGGTTTGGTTGCTGGCGCTGGGGTTGGCTTGTTGGCCGGAGACCTTTTGGAAAATTGGTTGGCAGATGATAATCCTTGTGAAACTGCCCTAGAAAAGGGGGCACCATCAAGGCGTGGAGATCCAGAATGGATGAATACACCTGTCACAGATTTAGTTAATAACATATTAAACAAATAGGGGTAATATAATGTTCAATTGGATAAATTTAACGCAGATATTAATAATAGTTGTTCTTTTGCTTTTATTTTATAGAAGTTTTATAAAGAACACATCTTCGGAACGTTTGGTCAGGGGATTGTTAGGACTGGCTTTATTATGGTGCGGCAGTTTTATACTTTCTTGGGCTCATTTAGATTTATTGGGCGGATTTTTACATTGGACTGCATTATTCTTATCCATCAGTCTTATTGTTATTTTCCAGCCAGAACTTAGAAAATTTATGGCGTTGATGGGCAATATAGACGAATGGCGCCGTTTATTTAAAACACCAAGAAAAATTGCCAGAGATACTAAATCATTAGACGCAATTGTTTCTGCCGTTGAATATATGTCTGCCAAACATACAGGGGCATTGATGGTATTCATGGGATCATTGGACGAAAGTGCTGTTGATAAATTGGGGGTTCCTGTTGATGCGCTTATTTCAAGTGAACTTCTATTAACCATATTCTTTAATAAGACACCACTACATGATGGAGCGGTTATTATAGAAAAGAATCGTATAGCTTATGCAGGTGGTATCTTGCCGCTTTCGAAAAATAACTTGAATTGGAAATATGGTACAAGACATAGAGCCGCTTTGGGAATGTCAGAGGTATCTGGGGCTACTGTTTTGGTTGTTTCCGAAGAGAGTGGTGATATTTCTATAGCGGAAAGGGGAAAGTTTACTAAATATGATGATATGAAAAAATTAAGAGCAAAATTGGAAAAGGTAATATTAAAATAGTCGCTTATTGAAACAACTGCTAGTTTTTAGCAGTTGTTTTTTTGTACTTAGTTTTTATTTTGTCTAGCTAGAAAAGTTAGGAATAACTCTTGCACCGAATCGGGCTTTTTTGGTAAACTTACCAGAAAGGAATGTAGGGCGAAGATAGATTTAACAGGAGCAAATTATGGAATTTTCAGTATTTCGTCAGGTTTTAATTCGTGCGCTGGGACATATGCAGTCTATTGTTGAAAAGCGCGCAACGTTACCGATTCTAGTTAACGTTAAAATTGAGGTTGCAGATGATTTGGTTTTGTCTGCGACGAATGTAGATTTAGAGTTGGTTGAACATGTCGCAGCAGATATTACATTGGGGGGCAAAACAACCGTTCCTGTGCAGATGTTGTATGATATCGTTCGCAAATTGCCTGATGATGCAGAAATTTCTTTTAAACAATCTGGTGATCAGTTAGTTGTTTCCAGTGGCCGTGCGGTTTTCCGCTTGCCAACATTACCAGCAGAAAATTTCCCAGCAATGGCAAATAGTAACCTGACTACAAAATTCCAGATGACAACTGGTGATTTAGCGCACCTGATAAATCAGACAAAATTCGCAATTCCTACAGATGATGTTCGCTATCATTTGGGTGGTATTTATTTCCATATTTCTGACGAAGGGAAAGAAAAAATGCTGACGGCAGTTGCAACGGATGCACAGCGTATGGCGTTGTGTGCGATGCCTGCGCCAGTTGGTAGTACTGAAATGCCTGCTGTCATATTACCGCGTCGCGTGATTGGTGAATTGTCTAAGCTTTTAGAAGATGCGACTGTTGACGATGTAACTGTTGAATTGTCTGACACAAAAGCACGTTTTACTGTTGGGGCCGCTACATTGACAAGTAAGTTAGTTGATGCTCAATATCCTAACTACCGTGTAGTTATACCAAAGGGAAATGATAAAATCGCAATTTTGGATAGAAAGTCTTTCTTGAATGCGGTTGATTTGGTCTCGGTCGCAAGTATGGATAAAACAAAGTCTGTCCAATTGACATTTTCTATGAATAAGTTGGTTGTTAATGCGTCCAGTCCAGATGCGGGAACGGCGACCCAAGAATTGGACATAGAATATAATGGTGATACGGCCTTTACGGTTGTGTTTAATGTAAAGTTCCTGATGGATGTTGCAGGCCAAGTAGAGGGTGAGAAGTTCCAGATGGAGATGCAAGACCCATTATCTCCAACTATAATTAAGTCAACGGATAAGAATACGGATGCTTTGTTCGTGTTGATGCCGATGAGAATGTAAGAAGTAAAAAGCCCCGTCAAAAGGGCTTTTTTTATGTCTTTTTTGTGATAAAAAATTGCAAATTGATTTTTTTGTGCTAGGATTGCGCCGCTAAATAAAGGATTTTTTATTATGACATTAGAAGAAATTGTGCCAGGAAAAGAACCTCCTAAAAAGATGAATGCAATTATAGAGGTTCCTGAAAATGGTCATGTGAAGTACGAAATTAATAAAGAAACAGGCTTATTACGTGTAGATAGAATTTTGCATACACCCATGGCGTATCCTGCAAACTATGGTTATTTCCCAGGAACTCTTGGGGACGATGGCGACCCGTTAGACTGTGTGGTTGTTTGTAATGCGCCATTGCGTCCAGGTGTATTGATTGAGGTTAGACCAATAGGTGCTTTGTTGATGGAAGATCAGGCTGGTGGTGACGAAAAAATCATATGTGTCCCCCGTGATAACATAGATCCGTTTTATACAACAACTGAATATATAGAGCAGTTGCCAGAAATATTGCGCTCTAAGATAGAGTATTTCTTTCAGCACTATAAAGATTTACAACCGAATTCTTGGTCTAAAGTTAAAGGTTGGGCAGATAGAGAAACCGCAGATAAGTTGATTTTGGAAAGTATTGATAGATATTGGGCACATAAGCGTGCAGCGCAATAAATTCTTGCGCATCATGGTGTGTGATTTTATAATATAGCTGGAAAAATAAAGAGGTAGTTTTATGGCATCTTATATTGCAAATGATATGCGTGTTGGTTGGGTTATTTCTCACAACGGTAAACGTTATTCTGTTATGTCTATAACGAAAGTTAAACCTGGTAAGGGTGGGGCTTTTGTTCAGGCAGATTTGCGTGATATTGATTCTGGTAATAAAGGTAACGACCGTTGGCGCGCAGAAGATAAAGTTGAAAAATTGACTGTTGAGGATTTTGATTGCCAATATTTGTATTCCGATGGAACGGATGCATATTTTATGAACCTGTCTAATTATGAACAATTTACTATGCCTGTTGATACAATGGGTGAACAGATGAAGTTCTTAGCCCCTGAAATGATGGTAAAGGCTAATTTCATCGAGGGCAGTCCAGTTTCTATTTCTTTGCCAAAGACAGTTGTTGCAACAGTTGAAGAAACAGAACCTGCTTTAAAAGGTCAGACGGTTTCTAGCAGTGGTGGTAAACCTGCAATATTAGATAATGGGGTCCGTGTTCAGGTTCCTTTGTTTATAGAACAGGGTGAAAAAATCGTTGTTAACACAGAAACATTAGAATACGTAGAACGTGCTAAATAATTATTAGCAATAAAAAAACGGCGATTAATTCGCCGTTTTTTTATAATTTATTTTCTGAATTCATAATGTTTTTTATTTCATCAACACAATTATCATAAATATTTTTTCTACCGACACCTAGATAATCACGTGGGTTAAAACTGTCGGGTTTATTTGCTAGTGTTTCTCTTACGCCTGCGGTAAAGGCTAGTCTAGAATCACTGTCTACATTGATTTTACATATGTTCTTTTCAACAGCGCGCTTTAGCTGGTCTACTGCTATTCCACGAGCATTTGACATCTTGCCACCAAATTCATTTATTGTCTTTACAAAGTGTTGGGGTATGCTGGACGCACCGTGCAATACAAGTGGAAAATCAGGCAATTGTTTTGCGACTGCATCTAGTATGTCAAAGCGTAATTCTTCGTCTTCTGATTTACGTTTGTAAGCACCGTGGCTTGTTCCGATAGCTATTGCCAACGAATCTATGCCTGTTGAGTTTACAAAATTTACCACGTCATCAGGGTTTGTATAACTTGATTCTTTGGAATTTGTGTTCTCGTCTTCTATACCTGATAATACGCCAAGCTCTGCCTCTACAGACACGTCATATTTGCTGGCGTAATCAGCAACTTGCTTGGCAAGGGCGACATTCGCGTCAAATGGTAACTTTGAACCGTCTATCATAACGCTAGAAAAACCAAGTTTTATTGCGTTTACGCAAGACTCGAAAGAAGAACCGTGGTCAAGGTGTAGTGTGACTTTATCAGAATCTTTTAAATTTAACCCCCATATCATACCACGCAATAAGTCTTCGCCCATGTATTTTAATGCGGATTC
>DVNO01000015.1 GCA_018714345.1 Candidatus Enterousia avicola
CAGGGTCATCTGTGCTGCGCTCTGTTTCGCCTTCCATAACGACAAAGCCAGTTTCTATTGTTTCGGCTATATATGGTGCTTCGCCGTCGGCCAGTGCAATCATTTCTCCATTGTGTACGACCATCATGTACTTTGCACCGCCACGTTCCATTGCCATCTTGCCGTTTAGCATTTCATTTATATAGTCACCATGCATAGGCACAGATACTTGCGGATGTACCATATCATAGAATCTTTCAAATTCTGGACGACCAGCATGTCCACTAGCGTGTACATGATCTGTGTCGTAAATCGTATGAGTCTTTATTCCCATACGGGCCAGTTTGTTATACAGGTATGAAACGTCCTGTTCGCGTCCTGGAATAATAATGGCACTAAATATAACTGTGTCAGTAGGTTGTAGTTTCATTTCTTTTACATGCCCACGGCACAAACGTGTCAACATTGCGAATTGTTCGCCCTGTGAACCAGTTAAGAATATTGCCTGTTTTTCCGCTGGTAAATCTTTAATTTCGCTATGCAGATAAACGTCATCTTTATTTAAATAACCGAATTCTATGCCCATTTTACGAAATTCTGGTAAACCAACAAAAGGAACTGGGTTTGGATTACTGCGCTCTTTTATTGCGGCAACACGACCAGCAGCACGGGCGGCCTCAGAAAACATCTTCATACGTGCAATAGAACGGGAATATCCTGTTACCAGCACTCTACCAGGTGCATTTTTCATCAGTTCTGTCAAAGTTTCACGAACTTGAACCTCTGTCGTCTGAGGTTGCTGACGTGATGCAGATGTAGAATCTGACATACAAGCCAATAACTTAGGATCAGACCCAATTTCACGTAAGCGCGCATAGTCTGTTGGTGCTTCAATTGGATTGTCATCATTAAAAGTCCAGTCACCAGTATGTAATACTTTACCAGCAGGTGTTTTTATAATCAGCATCTGCGCTTCTGGAACAGAATGAGATACATGGAATGTCTCGACTTCAAACGGATCAAGCTTTAAGGTCGCACCATTATAATCGAATTCCACAATATCTTTTTCTGGGTCAAAATCCAATTCTATTCCGCGAAATGTTTGACGCAATATTTCCGCTGGGAAACGAGTACAATAAATAGGTTTTCTAAATTTCGGCCATACGAATTTCAATGCGCCAATATGGTCTTCGTGCCCATGAGTTATTACGAAGCCCACAACGTCCTTTTTGCGTTTTTCTAGCCATGTTGTGTCACAATACTGAACGTCGCCTGCACCAATTTCTTCTTCTAAGAACCCCATACCGCAGTCAACGACCAAGTACTTACCTTTGTATTTATACACATACATATTTTGACCAACGTGTTCCAAGCCACCTAATGCCATAAAGTACAGCTTGTCATCGTTTTTGTCATTTTCATACTTATTCATACCAGAAATTTTAGCTGGTTTTTTTAAGCCTATACCAACCTCTGTTTCTGGGGCAGTTTGTTTGTCTCTTACTTTTACCATAAATAATTCCTTTTTTAAGTTTTACATATTTGCGCCACCCGACAATTCATTGCTAATAAAGACAGTTCTTTATTTGTAGTGAATCTGGGGTGGTGCGGCTTTTCCCCGTCTTATAATCAGTCACTAATTAAAACAGCGGGGTTAAATTATCGGAAATATTCCGAAATCTCTCTTACCCCATTAATTCTACTCTGTTTTCAAAGAAAAGCAAGCAAAATAAAAAATGTCCCAGATGGGACATTTTTACTCTGCCAATGTTCCGACAGACATAGTTATACGACGAATACCGCTGCTGATAGATTTTTCTTTGTTCACCTTGGCGTGTTTTATTTCACCTGTATGATAAACATGTGTACCACCACATAATTCACAAGAAACGTCACCAGCAGTGATAACCTTTACTGTGTCGCCGTACTTTTCATTAAACAAAGCCATCGCACCACGCTGTTTAGCTTCGTCCAAAGACATTTCTTCATGAGAAACAGTCATGTCTTCGTCTATCCACTTGTTTACTAAATCTTCAACTGCTTGCTTTTCTTCGGCAGTCATAGCGCGCCCAAAAGAAAAGTCAAACCGTACCGAGTCTGGTGAAACTTTGGATCCACGCTGTTCGACGTCTTCATTCAAAACATGGCGAAGTGCTGCGTGCAATAGGTGGGTAGCTGTATGCGCGCGTGTCGTTTGTTGACGGGTTGCAGCGTTTATTACAGTTTTTACTTCGTCACCGACGTTCAAGTCAGAAGTTAACGTTCCTTTGTGAATAACTACATTATCTACACGGGCTGCTTCGGAAACATTCATAACTGTTGATCCGTCCTTTGTTAATTCACCAGAATCCCCGACTTGACCCCCCTGTGTGCCATAAAAATTAGTTTTGTCCAAAGCAACTTCTACGGTGTCGCCAGCGTTCGCCGCTTCAACAAATTCACCGTTTCGTAATATAGCCAACACTTTCGAAGAAAGGTTAGCATCTGGTTGATATTTATAGTGGTCATCTGTCGCTGGTAATTGAGTTTGAGATTCCCATAAAGTACGTGTCCCCTTTGTGTCCGCACGGCTACGTTCTTTTTGTTCTGCCATTGCACGTTCAAAACCTGCAACGTCGACATCAATGTTTTTATCACGTAAAATCATTTGGGTTAAATCCAATGGAAACCCATAAGTGTCGAATAATTTAAACGCAACTTCTCCCGGCAAAATACCGTTGTTTACTTTTGGAATTTCATTGTCTAATAACTTGATTCCGTTTTGTAACATGTCGGTAAAAGAATTTTCTTCATTTTGAATTATTTCGACGACACGCTTTTCTTCTCGCGCTAATTCTGGATACGCTTCACCCATTTGTGTAATCAATGCAGGATAAAGCTTAGACAACAGAGCCCCCTTATGTCCTAACAATTGACCGTGACGCATTGCACGACGCAATATGCGACGTATTACATAGCCGCGGTCAGTATTGCTTGGAATTACACCATCTGCAATTGCAAAACCAACAGCACGTAAGTGATCAGCAATTATTTTAAAAGACGGCGTATTCTCAGGTGTTTTTTTAACGCCAGTCAAGTCTTCTGTTGCATTAATCAGACCTGTGAATAAGTCTGTGTCAAAATTATCAACTTTGTTCTGTAATAACGCCGCCCAACGCTCTAATCCTGCGCCGGTATCAACGTTTTTCTTTGGCAGTGGCGTTAAATTTCCGTTCGCATCGCGGTCAAACTGCATAAATACGTCATTCCAGATTTCAACCCAGCGATCGTCTTCGTTATCGATATCAGAACCAAAATCATAGAAAATTTCTGTACATGGACC
>DVNO01000016.1 GCA_018714345.1 Candidatus Enterousia avicola
GTCCCGGCGGCACTTCGCTTTGCTTCGTAGTCGCCATACCCGCATTTTGTACAACGCTTTAGCTTGCATCGTGGCGGCACTTCGCTTTGCTTCGTAGTCGCCATACCCGCATTTTGTACAACACTTAGTTACTAACCCTTGATATATTACGATAAAATTTACTTGATTTCCAGTAAATTTTAACTTAGAATCTTACCCAGAAATAAAAAGGGTTATAAAATGGCATCTAAGAAAGGTAGCAAAGAAGTCGTAAAACTTGAAAACAAAGAAACTGGTTATTTCTATACGACTACCAAAAACACAAAGTCAGAAAATACTGCCGGAAAAATGAAATTCCGTAAGTATGATCCAAAATTGCGCAAACACGTTGTTATGACTGAAGCGAAAATGCCTCATTAATAATTACTTGGTTTTGCTTTTAATAAAAAAGGCGCTTCCGCGCCTTTCTTATTTTACCCCGAACGAAACATCCATATTTATTCCATTGCCAGAATAATTCACAAGCCCTGTCGCCTCAGTTGGAATCCCTGTTTCTGGGGTCGCACCGTAATAACCTACGTCCATGCTAGCCGTACCAGACGCAACATCATCTGGTAATTTATAATTGTCAGTCCCCGTATAGTCAGAAAAGTTTATATTTGCGGTTGTATCGTTCATATCTTTTACAACTGATATGTCATACCAATTATCAAAGCTCGCACTCAACGTAGTCTGACCTGTATCCTTGCTAAACAACAATGAGGCACGATTATCGGCTATATTCAACTGTTCATTATCAGAATTAGTAACCACCCCCAGCGCAGCACCAGAAAACTTTACATCTGTGTTAATCGCCGTCTGAATATCGTTTTCTGCTATTTTTTGTGATGTATACCCACCGGCAAAAGGTATCACTTTATTAACACCGCTAGAATCGGTTATTGTATAAACACCAAAGTCAGAATAAGACAATCCCGTCATCTCTAAACTGGGGTCTAGTGTACCAGATTTATAAACTAGCGTCCCATCGGCATTTGAAAAAGAATTTGTATTTCCATTTCTGTCGTAGCTGACCCCATCAACTGTTACACCTATTATCTTTCCATTCTCGTCAACAGAAAAAGTCAAAACACTATCTGGTTCTATGGTGTTCGAAAAATCTACTTCCGCAATATTCAACTCGTCCGCACGCGCACGCAGTTCTACCAACCGTTGTGCAAGCAGCTTAGAATTAGCCGCCCCCCAATCTGAAATACAAGTCGATACATCGGCTGCCCCACCACAAGACGCAAACAAATTCGGACTAACCACGTACATAGCTGGTGCCATGGATTCTTCTGGTATATTTGAAATATCTTCGCCGGATGCAATATCTAATGCAGCCTGTGCCACGTTCAAATAATTTTCCGGTGTTCCCCCAGTATAACCAGCAAGTTTATTCTTTATATACGCAGTTATTTGAGCTTCATTTAACGATATCATCATCGTAACCTGCTTATTGCTATTAGCCGCAGGATCTATAAAGCGATTTGGGTCGGGTGTTAACCCACCAAAACCACACGCACCATTTGGCCCAACACAAGTTGGCGTTCCACCATCACTACACGCGGTCAGCAAACCAAGAAAAACCAAATAGTACGGAATCTTTCTCATAATCCACCCCTTTCTTCAAGTTAATTGTATAAAGATTATATTTATTAAACAAGGGGAATTTTTATGGCCCCGCATGGGGGGCCATAATTAAAAATCACTTTCCAAATTTTCCACTACGCGGGAAACCAACTGGAACTGTACGACCCTGAGATGCACGTTTTCCACACCATGGTGCCCAATCGTCCATTTTTGTTGTACCACGCCCCGTCGTCCAACCAAAGCCATCCGAAGCATTAAAGAACATGACATCTAATACGTACGTACGTTCCGCATTATATTTCTGTAATATTACCCCCTTACCGCGAGTCATCTCTGGAATCTCTGCCGTTGGGAATATTAACAGCTTATCATTAGAGCCTGATATCGCAACCGTGTCACCCGTAACTGGCACACACATTATCGCAGGATTCTTTTCGTCTACGTTCATTACCTGTTTACCAGTACGCGTCTGTGCCAAGCAATTTTCACCAGATACGATGAAACCACTTCCATGCCGCCCAACTAATAAATACTTCGCCTTTGTATCCAACACAAATGCAGAAACAATATTCTCTTCCGCACCAACATCAACCATCATGCGAACAGATTCGCCAAAACCACGAGCAGACGGCAACTCGTTCGCATTCAGTGTGAACATCTTACCGCCACTAGCGAACAAATTAATTTTATCCGTAGATTGTGCATGAAATGCAAATTGCAGTTCATCTCCTTCCTTGAACTTTAAATCCAAGTTATTTAAATCTAAATGCCCCTTTGCCGCACGAATCCAACCCATAGTTGATAATATTACTGTTAAAGGTTCTTTCTCTATAAACTCTTCCGCATTTACGACAACTTCTTCAGTAAGCGGTGCCCACTGCGTACGGCGACGCCCCAAGGCCGTCTTTTTATCATATCTTTTCTTGATATCAGAAAACCAAGCCTTTAACTGTTCATTTTGCATCTCTGGACTTGCTAACAAGTCTTGTAAATTTTTCTTTTCCGCTAATAGCTCTGCATCCTCGCGACGAATTTCCATTTCTTCTAGCTTGCGCAAAGAACGAAGGCGGGTGTTCAATATTGCCTCTACCTGAACTTCTGTAAGTTTAAATTCCGCAATTAACACTGCTTTCGGGTCGTCTTCATTCCTAATAATTTCAATCACCCTATCAAGGTTCAGGTACACTATCAGCAAACCACCCAAAATTTCTAAACGACGTTCTATATTCCCAAGACGCCAGTTCGTACGACGAATTAAAACATTCTTTTGATGAGCAATAAATTCCCGTAATACATCGCCAATCCCCATAACCCTGGGCACACCACGAGAATCAATGACGTTGAAATTCATATTAAAACGATACTCTAAATCTGTCATCGCAAACAGGTGCGCCATCATCTTATCTGCAGGCACATTACGGCTTTTAGGCGTTATTACTATCCTGACGTCTGTTGTGGATTCATCGGAAATATCGTCTACTAACGGCAACTTCTTGGCATCAATCAAATTCGCAATTTGTTCTACCAATTTTGATTTTATTATACCGTATGGAATCTCAGTTATTACGACCTGCTCTGCCCCACGATCTAATTTTTCAACCTGCCACTTGGCCCTAATACGAAACGCGCCACGCCCAGTATCATAATTCTTTACAATCGTTTCAAAAGAATCTATCAAAACACCACCTGTTGGGAAGTCAGGCCCAACCATCTTTTTCATAATCTGGGGTGTTGTCGCATCTGGATTATCCACGACCAAACACAAAGCATCACACACCTCTGCCACATTGTGTGTCGGAATATTTGTCGCCATACCAACCGCAATTCCCATACCTCCATTTGCTAACAAATTTGGGAAAGCACCTGGCATGACTGTCGGTTCCACGGTCGTCCCATCAAAGTTAGGCATCATATCAACGCTGTCTTCGTCAATGCCTTCCATAATAAGCATTGCCGCGTCTGTCATTTTAGACTCGGTATAACGATATGCAGCCTGAGGGTCACCATCAATATTACCAAAATTCCCCTGACCATCGATTAATGGATAACGCACGGAAAAGTCCTGAGCAAGACGCACCATCGCATCGTACACAGAAGAATCCCCATGTGGATGATAGTGCCCCAACACATCACCAACAACCGTCGCACATTTACGAAAAGCCGCAGACGGCGACAATTTCTGCCGCAACATAGAATACAAAATTCTGCGATGTACGGGCTTTAAACCGTCCCTTACATCTGGCAATGCACGAGATACTATCGTGCTGACTGCATAAGACAAATAGCGCTCGGACAAGGCGTCCGACAGTTGCTGTGAATCAATTCTTTCAATAATTTCCTTACTCATAACACAAAAGAATTTAAAACATTTGAAAAAAAATAACAACAGAAAAAACTACTCTAAATACCGCTAAAAAATATCAGTAAAAAATTTTTCATTTTTTACTTGAAATTTCTTTTTTTAGATATATATATGTATATACAAACTTTGGTTCCCCAATCGGGGCGGGCTGTCGAGAAAGATAAGTCGGGGCGTTACGAGTTTTTCGTTTCGTTTGAATGTACGTTGCCAACATGCTCTAAAGGCGACGAACCAATCAAAAAAAAGAACAATAGAAATATGTTACAACCGGTACGCCGGTCTGTCACTTTGATTGCAAAGGGAGGTATAAAAAATGAGTTTTAAGCGCACAATTCCGTACTTTATAACGGGAACAGCAATGATGTTCATGGGCGCGAATACGCTTAGTTCCAACGATAAAACGAGCAACTTTGATAGGTCTATAGATACTATCAACTATACTATAAAACCAGTATCGATTCCAAGTATAGAAGCAGACTCAATGACGTTGGCGGAAATCCCCAATAAAAACGATACTATTGCTATAACTGCTATGGCACAACGCTATGATGTTGTATATACACGAGCAAACGGGGATAAGTTCCGTCGCAGTGGTGGAACTCGCGCATGGCGAAACATGAACCCAGGAAACATCAGATATTCTGATTTTGCACGTCGCGCCGGCGCTATTGGTCACGCAGGTGGATTTGCCGTATTCCCAGACGAAGCAACTGGAATGAATGCTATAAGTGAACTGCTTAGATCTGATAAGTACAGAAACCTTACCATTTCTCAGGCGATATTTAAGTATGCACCACCGCACGAAAATAATACGGCTAGCTATAAAGCCTCGTTACGCAGAAAAACAGGTCTGTCTATAAATAAGAAGATTTTCGAACTGAATGACGAGCAAATGACTCGTGTGGTAAATGCTATACGTGAAGTAGAAGGCTGGCGCGCAGGGAAACAAATCCTTATGGAGGCAAAAAAAGAACCAGCGGATTCGTTAAAGTTTTATGCGGCCACGCAAGAAAGGCTTATCAATCAAAAAAAGCAAAAAACAATATAAAAACGCGCCGTTGCGCGTTTTTTAATTTAACTTATTCTTTATTTCCCGAATTCTTGCCAATATTTCTCGTAAATCTGCATCACTAACCGATGGAGTCGGTTTATTTCTTACTTCATCCGCCAAAACTATGCACAAAGTCGCCAAAAGCGCATTCTCTGGCAATGGACCTATTTTATCCAGAATTTCACGCGCCCTAGCATCTACCATTTTACCTAAATCTATCAGACGGGCTTCCTGCCCATCTTCGCAGCCCATAGGATAATTTTTATTTACAATAGGTATAGATACTACACTCATTTCATTTTCTTTAATATTGATATTGCCCGATCAACCATATCTGTTGCCTTGGCATTCCGTTCACGCAGTCCCTTTACCTGCTCTGTCAAAATTGCAACCTCTAGGTCCGTCTGTTTACCAGCATTTACTGCAACAGACCGCAATCTGGCCGCAGCCTCTTCAACCGCATTCAACTCTGAAAAAATTTGTTGCTTTATGTCGGACATATTTTCAGTTTAAGACATTTTTTTCATGCGTTCAACACTAAAATATGATATAATGTTCCCATCTAGTGGGGGACTTATTTCAATGAAAACTAAAATCATTTATATTTCTGGTAATGAAGTGTTCAATATGGCCGATATTCGCGCCGCTTTTGAAGAAGTAAGAAGCACTTTGGGGCTTGGTTCTGATACCGTCATGTTTGGGGTACCCGTTGATAATGATGACGCGTTAAGTCATGATAACGCTGATAATATAGAAACATCTGTTGAAGAAAATACAGTTGACTTAAATGTAGACTCAAACACCGAAGACGTAGATTTTACAGAAGTAGCAGATGAAGAAGTAAAACCAGAACAAGAACCAGAAGTTATCGTACCAGTTGTCCCAGAAGAAGCAGAAATCAAAGAAAAAGTTGTAAAAAAGACCACTGCTAAGAAATCGAAATCCCGTGCTAAAGAGAAAACCGAACCGGAAATGTCAGCAGCGGCAGAGGCGGAACCGGTTAAAAATGACGAGAAAATAATACCTATTTTATCAATTTTAGCGGCTAAAAATGAACCAGAAACAGATACAGAAGAATCTGCTGTCCCGTTAGAAGAAGACGGCGAAGAAGAAAGCAATATTCCTGAAATCAATGTTTCCACCGAAACTGTATCTGTAGAGTCTGTCGAAAAAGAGCCAGCTCATGCAATCATCGCCGACAAAATCACAGACGAAGCACCCGAAGAACCGATTGAAAAGACTTTGGAACAATTACTGGAAAGCATGACCCCATTGCGTGAGGATACAATTGAAGAACAATTAGACAACGAAGTTGTTCCAGAAGAAGAAACTTTCTTAGACTCATCTGATACAACAGAAGATGATACAGATGCCACGCTGGAGCAACTGGCCGCAGAATTTGCAGAAAATCAAGACAAAATCCCGACACAACCAAAAACGGAAAGTCATAGTAAAATAGGGAAACTGAAAAATATTTTGCCGTTCAAAAAAGCAAAACGTGGTGACGAGTCTGGTTTGATGGGCGATTTATTTGGATGGGCAGGTATAGCTGCAAATGATGACGATTTTGCTATTCCTGGATTCTTTTCAAACGCCGCGTCAAAGAAGTAGGCAAATTGTATGAATTCTAATGGATACGGATATCATTCTTAGATTGCTACAAAATTCTGGGTTCCATATTCTTGGTTCTGACGGCACCTTTTTGTATTTAGAAGACCCGTCTTGTATACTTCGCAGTTTTGAGACTTTCATTGACTATGCGTGGCTAGCCATCGTTTGCATAACGGGTTTATTTCTATTTGGTTGGGCAATATCGCTTATACGTGGTGCAAAAACCGATTACTTCTCAAATTTACGTAATCTTATAATCATGCTGGGGACTGTATCAGCAGTGGTTCCCATAGTTAATTTGATATGGGGCGATGACCTTTTTGCCAAAGGATGCCGAACGATAAAAGTATCATGGGCAGAAATAAACGAGATACTGGATGCCAGAAACCTGGAATTATCAAAATACGATGAATTTAACCTTTACGAAAACATAGACATATATGATTCTGGCGCGCCATATTCAGAAGCACCATTGGCAACACCAGATATACCACCAGAATTAGAAACAGTCACAGTAACCCCAGATGACAACACAGCATTGACATTGCCAAAAGATGAAATTCCCGAGACTCAACAAGATGCCCCATTGTCAGTTCCCGAACAAGAAACACGCAGACCAAGCTTTTCGCAGCAAGCAACAAGCGCACGTGCTTCATCACGTGATGTAATATATACAAACCAAGATGGAACAACTTACAGAAAAACTGGTGGAACAAGAGCATGGCGTAACAACAACCCTGGCAACATAAGATACTCGGAGTTTTCACGTCGCGCCGGTGCCATTGGCGAGGCTGGTGGATTTGCGGTATTCCCAGATGAAGAAACTGGTATGCGCGCAATCAGTCTACTACTAAGAAGTGATAGCTATAATAGATTAACCGTAGCTGGCGCAATAAGTAAATACGCCCCGCCCATAGAAAATGATACAGCTGCCTATCACAGACGTATTCAAGACTTAACCGGCATATCTATAAACAAAAGAATGAGCGATTTAAATGATACGGAACTGGCCCGGGTTGCATCAGCCATACGACAAATAGAGGGTTGGAAACAGGGCCGAACCGTTGCCAACTAATCAAAGGGTAATAAAATATGAAAAAAAATCAGGAATCAGGGAATATTACATTTAATATTTTGCTGATAATTATGTTTATCATTATCGCAGTACTTATATATATACTTGCGGGTGGTAAAATACCAAAATTCACAAAAAATAATACTGGTGTACAATCACCGGAAATGCCTATCGTACAACCTTCTGTGATGCAACAAAGTGCGGGCTTTTCAGATGGTTTAACCAAACCGGACTTTTCTGAACAGTACCCATTAAATGAATTTGGCGAAGGCATATCTGAACGTGATATTTTTGACGTAGATGTTAATGGTGACGGACAGCGCGATAGAATTACCCGTACACGTAATGATAACGGAACAAGTCATTTTTATTATCAATATAAAATAGAATTAAATAAAAATGGAAATTTTGTGGACATTACCCCAGACGGATTTAGAACAACGGAAGGTTCAGAATGCGCGCTACAAAAATTGCAATTTAAGCAGACGCCGGAATTTAGCATTACAAAAATATCAAGAAAGTGGCAAGATTCTTGGGATACACCAACCATGGCAGAAAAAACCGTTTATAAACTAGACGGCGACAAACTGGTTGCGTCTGAACCGATACAGATGAAAATCGTGTGTAATGTCGAAGATTTATTTTAATAAGAACATGTTGCGCGCAGAATAAATTATTCCGCCAGAAACCAAGTAGTGGTCATGCACTGTAATATCCACCGACGATAGCAACGCTTTAATCCTTTCGGTTAATTCTATGTCATCCATAGAAAAAGAAGTGTTCGGCGTTGGATGATTATGCACAATAACGATAGATTTCGCATTTAGTTCAAGTGCACGCTTTAATATCTCTCTTGGATATGCCGCTGCCCAATCAACTGTCCCAACACTATGCAAATCATCAGCTAACATTCTTTGATCCGCACCAAGATATAAAATATGAATTTCTTCTTTGGTTTTCCCAGACATTAAGAGTAAACAATAATTCGTTAAAACCTTCTCATTATGAAATATCTTAACGTCTCCTAAGTTAGACTTATACCCAGCAAGCATTATTTTGTGAATTGCCTTTATAAAAATTGCTGTATTATGTCCAATTCCTTTGAATTCTTCTAAACTTTCTATCGGTGCCGTAATTACCTGATATAAACCACCAAATTTATCCATCAAGCCACGCGCCAAAGGTCTTACGTCACGACGCGGTATAACAAAACTAAGCAATAATTCTAAAAGTTCGTAATCGGCCAATTTGTCAGATAGAAACTTCTGACGCAGACGCTCGCGATGTCCAATACGAAACTTTAAATCTTTATCGTCTTGTTTCATAATGAACCTTAAATTCTTGGACTATACCATCTTCTCGGTGAAAATTATAACACCGTCCTCTGTAATCCCCAGTGTATGTTCCCACTGTGCAGACAGCCCCCCGTCAACTGTGCGCGCCGTCCAACCGTCTGGATCTATTTTACATTCAGGACGTCCTGTATTTATCATTGGTTCTATAGTAAAAACCAAACCTGGTACCATTTTTACGTTATCCCAGTGCTTATCATAAAAATGATAAATCTGCGGATCATCATGCATTACCTTACCTATACCGTGTCCAACAAAGTCACGAGATATTGAAAAACCATGTGGCTTAACCACGGCTTCTATTGTTTTACCTATCTCAGACAAAGGTACCCCAGGTGCACAAACAGCAATCGCGGCATTTAATGCATCTTGACACGTTTGCACAAGTTCGCGTGCACGTGGACTAACATTTCCTATCATATACATACGGGAAGAATCGCCGTGAAAACCCTTGTATTCCGCTGTCAAATCAACGTTTACTATGTCACCATCTTTTAAAATTACATCATCGCTTGGGATACCATGAACAATTACATCATTTACAGATGTGCATATACTTTTAGGATACCCCTGATAGCCTAAATCTGACGAACGTGCCCCATTTTCATGTAAAAATGTCGCAACCATTCTGTCTATTTCACCAGTAGAAATGCCAGCTTTTATATGCGGTGTTATATAGTCAAAACAACGCGCAACCAAATCACCAACTACACGTAACCGTTTAAAATCTTTTGGTGCATAAACAGACGATAACATTTTTATTTCCTTCTTTTTATTGCTAGCTTTGCAGCACGCATTGCCAATTTTAACGAGAAATCCCTAAGCAATATCTCTGCCGGCATACCAGTAGTACGTATTTGTTGTTCCAATTCATTCAGTCTTTGCAGCACAGCAACGATTTCACTTTCTGACCATATTTTTACGGCCTGATTAAACTTCTCTGCCACTTTCCAAAACAGACGAGGCAACTGCCCATCTACCACCGCCGTCAGCAAGCGTTTAAAGTGAATGTTCAGCATTCTGACCAACATATTCGGGTCCGCATTGTCATACAGCAAGCGATCAAGTGCAACCATCGTTTGTTGTATGTACCCCGCCGTCAAAGAATATAAAAAATCGTCTGTATTCGCGGCAGCCGTATCTGGCAAGCACTTTTCCACGTCTTCTAGTTCAACAATTTTCTTATCCGACACATAAAGAGCTATTTTATTTAAAAAACTGCGCGTAATTCCACGATCCCCACCAAGATGAGACGTCATATATGCCATTGCATCAGGTGTTATTTGCTCTATCCCCGCATCAGAAGAAAGTTCACGCCTTATTAATGCAGACAGTGCACGTGCATCGTCGGTATAGCATGGTATTGCCGCAGCAATATCACTTTCTTCAAAAAAGCTGCGCAACCCACCACCAGAACGCAAATCCCCAGCAGTAACAACAACCGTTGCACATAAACCTGAATGCGAAACAAGCTCTGTAATTATAGACGCATCACTGTCGCCTGCGTTTGATATTATGACCAATTTTCGCCCACCAAACATTGACGGACTGCAACTTTCTGCGAATAACGCGTCTTGTTTTTCCCTTAACTCGTCAGAATCCAGCGCAAATAAGTTATCTTTTTCAATTTCTAATTTCTCGGTCGCTTTATCGCACAATTCATCTACCTGCCCCGCATCGGGTCCATAAATCAAAACCGCACGAATCTTATCAATTCCCGCGTTAAAATCTGACTCTTTCCACTTCATTATTTTTTTGTGTTCTGGGTATCATTAGTTTTTTGCTCGTAACGATACGTTTCCGCAATTACTCTTGTTCCTATCTTTTCCGCTAGTACTTGAATAGTGTTCTGAACCGCATTGTTATATGACGCGTTTGCTGCAACCAAATAACGAACAAACGTATAAGATTCTGATGCTTTCTCGGACCCACGGGCAATCTGCTTACCATCTGCCTGCAATGTATAAGTTGCAGAAAGTGATATTTCCTGCCACGTTGCGTCACCCGTTGTTTCCAATGCTTTGTATCTGGTTCTAGGCTCTTGAAGCGTAACAACCAAAGTATATTTAGCATCCGCCCCCCTGACACCACCAAATTTAGCATTCAGGCTATTACGTAAATCAATACCATTTATACCACTAATTGGCGCAACGTAAATATCCGTATCTTTTTCCGTATACATAGGTTGAAAACCGCATGCTGCCAAAAATAAAACAAGAATATATTTTTTCATAGCTTAAAATTAATGTGTTTTGTTTTTCCTATTGCTTTTTACCCTTATATTACCTAGACTTTTAATAAATCGCAAGAGGGAATGATGAATATTTTTATGATGATTTTAGTTGCAATATTCATGCTTGGTTTTTATATGATTAGCAGTCCCAGTCAAAGAGTCATCCAGCAGGAAACTGAATATGCAATAACTCAGTCCGATTTACGTGCTGTCGCCGAATGCGCATCGGCACAACATAACGCCCAAATAAAAGGCAATTCATTTCAAGATATATGCGTGGAACAAAACGGCATACAAAGTCAATTCGTTTGCCTGAATGCAAATATGAAAATTACAAGTTGTGAAATTGCAAAAAATAAAAAGCCAGACTTTGCCTATATCGTCACAACAACAAACGTAATTTCTCAAGATAATTATAACAATATGCTGGATATCCTAGAAACAGCGTTTCCTGATGCTGGCACATTCGGTATTTTTATGGATGGGAAAATCATGCTTGGTGGTTCAACCGGCGCAAGAATAATACCCGATGCAATAGTAGATGAAATGGAATTAAAAAATGGTCAACTAGTCTATGTTACACAGTACGAAATTCCAGATGAAGAAACGGTATTTAGTGCGCCTGTACAAACTGATGTGATATGCCCGATCGGCACTATAAAAACTTATAGATTCGGTCGTTGGCAATGCGTTACCTATAACACGAAAACAGATTGCGGCGGGGATATGATATGGGATTCAGAATTATTAACATGCGTTGCAGATGAAACCAAAAAACCTTTGTGTGCCGAACAACAAACGGCCGTTATAGTTGATGATGTGTGGGAATGCATAAATCCGTTTCCAGAAAAAATTTGTCCGTCCGGCATGACACTTAGGTTGAACTATTCTACATTGGAATGGGAATGCGTCGTAGACCCATCGGAATCAAAAGATACTAAAAAATGCGAAAATTTAACTCAGGGCGCAATCTTTGGCGCAGTTGGAACAACGATTCGCGTCCCATCTTCTTCCTGTACAGATTGTGAAAAAATGATAACTAACTATGATACGTGTGAAACAATATGCGTTCCTGACCCATCAAAGATTAATAATAAATCATGCTATCCAGGTGATGCTGACGAATGCACAGGGAAAAATAAAGGCTTTTATTTCGGTTTCCCTGCTTATTCTTATGCGACAAACGTAGACGCAATAAAAGGCTATTCTGTTCCGCTGGATTCCAAACACCCGCAAAACCGCAAATTTAACTGTATGGATTGTGGTGAAAGGGAAATAGATGAAGAACGCTCCATACCACCATACATAATTGTATGTAAATAAAAATGCACCGTAGTGGTGCATTTTTTAACGACGGTGATTCTTTATTGATTCCCCTATCTGCCTCATTCTGGACATGCTGGACTCGTACTCTTTTCTATAATAATCAAGGTCACGCGCCGCCTGTTCGGACACATCGGCAGACCGCTCGTTAGTATCCATATTCAACTCGCAGGCAAACATTAATTCTGCCAATTTATCTGTACGTTCATCCAAAATATCATATTCATGCTGAAGGCTGGCTATTTCTACAGACGCCCCCTTCGAAAACGCTGTTTTTTTCTTTGACGTAACTTTAGAAGCTTTTTTAGCAGTTGCTGCCTTTAACAGCTCTTCTAACTGTCGCTCATAATTTGCTATTAGCGCATCCGTTTCCGCAAGCTCTTCCCGGTCAAATCTATCAACACTAGCCCTGCGTTCTAAAAACGCAATCTGCCCATTCAACCAGTCAATTTTTTTCTGTGTTTCTGCGTCGAATAATCTCTTCTCTTTGGCCATATGAACTCCTTACATACTTTATATATAGCACACAAAACATTTTTGTCAATACACAAGAGCAAAAAGAAACGGGAAATCCCGTTTCTTTTACTTTTACTGTGCTGCTACAGAAAACGCGCCTTGGTCCAACATTTCCTTTACCGCGAAATGTTTAACTTTTCGTGCAGAGGTTTGTGGCAGTTCGTCTTCTGTTATAGCAAAGTGATGAACCCATTTGTATGGTGCTATTTTCAAGTTAGATGTCTTTAATAACATGGCCACCTTTGAAATACTGGTACCAGGTTTCACTTGAAATACAGCAAAAGGAACCGTTTTACCCTTTATTACGTATTCAAATACCGCTGCCGCCAGTATCTCGTTGTTCTGCATGTAAAGATCTTCTAACTCATCAGGGTAAACGTTTTTACCGCTATCCAAAACAATCACTTGCTTTTTGCGCCCCTTTACTATCAAGCGACCATATTTATCAAGCTTACCAAGGTCACCTGTTTTAAACCACCCGTCTTCAAATGCGTCGGCATTAGCTTCGTCATTATCAACATACCCTGGCATAACAAGATTTCCACGAACCCATATCTCTCCTACCCCGTTCTTATCAGGATTATGAATTTCTATTTCATTACCTGGCAATGGCCCCGCATAGTGCATAGAACCATCTGGCATACGAAACGCAAAATTAAAGTTCGCAGGCCCCGTCGTTTCCGTCAAGCCATAACAATCGCCAACAACAAAACCTAATTTCTCAAAGAACTTACGAATTGTTGGCTTTAAAGTCGCACCGGCTGACACTAATACTTTCGTATTACCGCCAAATAAGTCATGTACAGGCTTTGTCACCTTATCTACGACAAATCCCAAGCCTATTGAGCGCAAAACATGTCTCATCGACACAACAACACGCATAAAGGTGTAAGCATGTTTCTCTTTGGCTGCATCTATTATCTTTTTGTAGAATGTTTCCCAAATTCTTGGAACTGCTGGAATAACTTCTGGTTTATATTTCTTAAAGTCATTCAGAAATTCACGCGGATTCAGAACTGGCTGCAACAGTAGCTTTCCTTGTAAAACAAGTGGTGCTACTATGTTTATAACAACCCCATATATATGATACAAAGGCAAAAATCCATAAAAGGTATACCCAGGATGAATGACAGGCTTATAAAACAATGCCCCTTCGCCCAAAGATATTATATTGTCATGTGTTAAACCAACTACTTTTGGATTACCTGTTGAACCAGAGGTAAATGACAACATTGCAATTTCTTCCCGCGCTACAGGTGCAGCAGAAAATTCACGTGCATCCGTCTCGTCAATGGATTCAATGTCGTACATTTTTGGCCCACCTTCTATAAACTTGTCACGCTGAGCCAACGCCAATTTACACTTTGTTCGCTTCATCATATTCAGATGTTCTGCCATAGACAACCCAGTATCTAACATCAAAACCCTTGCCCCCTGTGAAGTTATGGCAAAGTATGAACGAATAAAATCAGGCGTATTACCCGACAATATAGCAACTGTGTCCCCTTGCTTGATACCAAACTTTTTAGCAAGCAAAACAGCACGCTGCTTAACCTTCTTTAACAAATCTGCATAGGTTTCGTTTTGTCTGACAAAGAAAATACGGTCTTTATTCTGAACGCATACCTGATGCAACATATCATATATGTTTTTTATCATTATGTTTTACTCTTTTGTTTGCCGCAATCACCATAACTGCGGTCTGTAATATAGTATACTAATTTTTTCCAAGGAAAAACAACCTATTTTCCAATAACGCTATACATAATCAAAGTGCAATAAAAAGAAATCGTTTTTCCAACATATAGTTATTGATTCGTGTTTTTACTCTATATTTTGTGTTTTTTATAAAAAAACGAATCATTTCCCATATAAAAAAATGGATTTTGTTTGCACAAAATAACATTTAGTATGCAACATGTGTGGAATCTAATCTCTGCAATGTGGCAGAAAAGCCCCCTTTTTAAAAGTAAAGTAAAAAATAAAAAAATTTTATTTTTTATATGTTGCTCACAGACAGCTTATACTATATATTGTTACCAAATAGCAAAAACAACTACTATATATTGATATCGGAGCATAAAATGTCTATTTCAGAAACAGATAATAAAATGCAGATTATTCCGACACTTAGCACACGTTTAAAAGTCGTACAAAAGCGCTCTGGCGAATCTGTTCCGTTTGATGCAAAGAAAATCTTTGACGCAATTAAAAAGGCCGTTGCCGTAACCCATGAGATCTCTGACGAAAAAGTAGTTGAGATAACGCAAAATGCTTTAAGCAAGCTAGAATCATCTTTTGCAGACAAAAATCCGACCGTAGAAGATGTACAAGAAGCCGTTGTAGAATCACTGATAGATGCGAAAGCTTATAAGACAGCTCAGTCTTATATAATATATAGACAAAAGCGTACTGAAATTCGAGACTCATATGTTGACGCGGTTGAAGTTATTGAAGGATACGTAGGTGGCTCTAACTGGAGAATAAAAGAAAATGCTAATATTGGTTACTCTATTGGCGGTCTGATTTTAAGGACCAGCGAACGTGTTACGGCAGAGTACTGGTTGAATCTGTATCCAAAGGAAATTTCAGAAGCACATAAAAACGCATCTATTCATATTCATGACCTAGGTTGGTTAACTGGATATTGTGCTGGTTGGTCTTTGCGTGAATTGCTTTATGAAGGTTTCAATGGCGTGCCAGGGTATTTACAGTGTGAACCAGCAAAGCATATGGCAACGGCAATATCTCATATGGTTAACTTCTTGGGGACATTGCAAAATGAATTTGCTGGGGCTCAGGCTTTCTCATCAGTAGATACTTATCTGGCACCTTATGTTCGTGTTGACAATCTGACGTATGCAGACGTAAAGAATGCTATGCAAACGTTGATATTTAACTGCGCTGTACCATGCCGTTGGGGTACGCAAACACCATTTATTAACTTTACATTTGACTGGACATGCCCAGAAGATTTGAAAAATCAGCATCCTTTCGTTGGGAAAAAGCAACTTGATTTCACTTACGGTGATTTGCAGAAAGAAATGGATATCATCAATAAAGCCTTCCTGGAAGTCATGACCGAAGGCGATGCGATGGGCCGTCCATTTACATTCCCTATTCCGACCTATAACATAACAAAGGATTTCCCATGGGATCACCCAAATGTAAAGCCTTTGTTCGATTTGGCGGCAAAGTACGGAATACCAAACTTTCAAAATTTCTTAAATTCAGACTTGAACCCGACAGATGTTCGTTCTATGTGCTGCCGTCTGCGCTTGGATGTTCGTGAACTGTTAAAGCGTGGTGGTGGTTTGTTCGGTTCTGCAGAAAAGACCGGTTCTATCGGCGTTGTGACTATCAATCTGGCAAGACTTGGGTATACGCACAAAGGCGATCGCGAAGGGCTGTTCCGTGAACTGAAGCGCTTGTTGGATTTAGCCCGCGATTCTTTGGAAATAAAGCGCCGCATAATATCTAAAAATATGGAACGTGGTTTGTACCCATTTACCCGTCGTTATCTGGGCAACTGGGACCATCACTTCTCTACAATCGGTGTGAACGGTGCAAATGAAATGGTTCGTAATTTTACGAACGATAAAGAAAACATCGCGACGCCTTTTGGAAAGAAACTTGTCTTGGATTTGATGGATTTCATAAGAGAAAACCTGGTTACATTCCAAGAACAAACTGGGAATTTATATAATCTAGAAGCGACACCGGCAGAAGGATGTTCTTACCGATTTGCAAAAACAGATGTAAAGAACTTTCCAGACATCATTACGGCAGGCACAAAAGATGCACCATACTATACGAACTCTACCCAGTTACCTGTGAACTACACAGACGACCCATTCGTCGCGCTAGAACATCAAGAAGATTTACAGCGCAAGTATACTGGTGGAACAATGCTTCATCTTTATATGGGCGAACCTGTGTCTAGTGGAGAGGCGGCACAGAAAATCGTACGTACGATATTTGAAAACTATAAGATTCCGTACATGACGTTAACACCTACGTTCTCAATATGCCCAAAGCATGGGTATATACCAGGGCGTCATGAATTCTGTCCAAAGTGCGACGCAGAAATTGCGGCAAACCAGAACGCAGAGAATAACGAATAAAACAGTTTCATAATAACAAAACAAAAAAAGGGGAGAAAAACTATGACAGCAGAAAACACAAAAAGAACTCAATGCGAAGTATTTTCACGTTCTATGGGCTTTATCAGACCTGTATCTAATTTTAATGTAGGTAAATACTCTGAGTTCTGTGAAAGAAAAACATTCACAGAAGAAAATAGTTTAACTGCTGGTCAAAGACACAGTGAACTGATGAAAAAAGCCGCATAAGTCATGAAAGAAATTCAGATAGGTGGGTTGGTTTCGTTCACAACAATCGACTATCCAGGGAAATTGGCAGCAGTCATTTTCCTTGTGGGATGTCCATTAAGGTGTGCGTATTGTTCCAACCCACATCTGCTTAGTGTGCATGACGGGGAATATGATCCAGAAAAAGTTTTTGATTGGATAAAATCCAGAGTCGGCAAGTTAGAAGCCATTGTTTTTTCGGGTGGCGAAGCATTGATGCAAGGCGATGCTTTAATAGACTATATGAAGCGCGTAAAAGATCTTGGCTTTGCCATAGGGTTGCATACAAATGGGTTCTATCCAGAAACGTTGCAGCGTGCCGCGGATGTAGTAGACTGGATAGGTCTTGATTACAAGGCGACTAGGAACAAATATCCTGAGCTTGTGGGACAAAATATTGCCCATGATCATATGATAAAAAGTCTTGATACGTGGCTGGCCACAGGAAAAGATTTTGAAGTACGCATAACTTGTGATCCTCGTTTCGTTACTAAGCTGGATTTGATGGAAATTGCAAATGATTTGCACAACCGTGGTGTAAAAAAGTTTGCTGTACAAAAATACATTCCTCACTTCGAAGATTCTACACACACGACTACACCAGAACAACGCGGTCAGTTTTTTAATGACGATAATCTTAGAAATACAATAAATTCGTTGTTTGATTCGGTCATATGGAGGGAATGAAAAATACCGGCATTTGCCGGTATTTTTTATGCAATATTATTTTAAGTTTGTTTTGAAAAATTCTTCCAGTTTATCAAATTGAATCTTATCCGTTCTGTCATATAAACCTATGTGCCTTTCTTATAAAATTTATTTTCGTATGCAAAACAGGGCAACGTTTTGTGCATAGTAAATTTTAACATTTTTCATTGACTTAAAATTCAATATGTTTTAGCTTTCTTATGTCTTTAATAGGTTCTTTAACCTAGGAATATTACAAGGAGAAAAGATGAAAAACAAATTAGCTTTATTTATTGCGGCAGCATTAATTGCACCATCTGCTTTTGCTGCAGAAATTACACCTTATGTTGGTTTGGGTTTGGTTGTTGACAAAGCTGGAACAACTGCAAAACGCGTAAAATTTGATCAAACCAAAGCTATGAATCCTGCGACAATCGGTCAGGCCTTTACCGCTAATGCTGGTGATGATATGGATTTTGATATGGCTTATGCCGGTGAAATCACAGCAGGTATAAAGTATGGCAATGTTCGCGGTGAATTAGAAGTTGCTATCCGCAGTGCTTCAGAAGATGATTACGAAATATTCAACGGCACACTTGCTACCGTTAATACACCGTTTGGACAAGTGCCAGTACCAGGTGAAATAGAAACATCAACTTCTGTTCAACACAATTCATACATGGCAAACTTGTACTACGATTTTGCAATTGCAGATTCTAACTGGACGCCATATATCGGTGCGGGTATAGGATTTGGTACTTACAAACAGAAAGCAACTGTTGAAATTGACTTGCCTGATAATATGGAAGCAGTGGCCAGCCAGATGGGTATACCTGTCGGAGAAATGACGGTTGCTGACGATACTTTAACAGAATTTGAATGGCAGGTTGGCCTTGGTGCAACGTACAGCTTTACAGAAGACTGGGCACTTGATATAGGCTATAAATTTAATTCATCAACTGTTGCGGACGAATTCGTATACGCACATGAATTAAAGATTGGTGCACGTTATTTGTTCTAAAGTAACAACGCATTAAAATAAAAATGCCCGTTATGGGCATTTTTATTTATATAACTTCCTTAATTCTTCTCTTAATACCCGAGCACTTTGCCCAGCTTCAAATCTATACAAAAATTTTGTTGCGGTTTTTATTTTTTCAGTATTTTCTTCTGGGTGACTTATAACATATTCTAATACTTTTAATAAACTATTAGAATTTTCGGCTTTAAATAAATATCCCGCTTTACCATCTAATAAAATTTCTGTTGGTCCAGATTGAACATCAGAAGAGATCGTTAAAGTTCCTAATACCTGAGCTTCTAGTAAAACATTCCCCAGCCCTTCTCCTATTTTTTCTACAGAAGATAAAATTAAAGCATCTGATTTTTTTATGATTGCATACGCATTATCAAGACGACCTGTAAATATTATTTTCTCATTATTTCCTGCCCGTTTTTTTAAAGCAGCTGTCAAAGGTCCGTCACCAACAATATATAAATTAAAATCCTTATGCTTTATCGAAAATTTGTTAAATGCGTCTATAATTGTTTCTACCTTTTTATCAGAGTCCAGCCTTTGCACAGCAACAAAATATTTTCCTTTTGTCTTATACAATTCGTTCATAGCACCAACTTTTACAGCTTTTATGTCTATTGGGTTATAAATGAAAACTATTCTATCTGATAAAAAAGGATATTTTTTTATAAAATCACGCTTAAAATTTTCTGATAGGCATATTATTTTATCATAAATATCAAGTCCTTCCTTGTCCTTTATAAAATCGTCAAAAAAATTTATACTTCCATGGCACCATGCTAATTTAGGTTTAGCTATTTTCTTTAATTCGTCTCTATATGCAAAATTAGCAAAATCTATATAAATGTCAAAAGAATTAAAAAAACGAAAAAATTTATACTTTTTTAATTTAGCATATATATTAATGAACCACTTGAACAGGAAAAAATGAACTTTTGGTTTATTATACCAAATATCATCAACCAGTTTTATATCATTACTTTTAAAAAAATCTATAAAAAAGCTATCTATAACCCTTTTTTTAGAAATAACACACAAATCAAACTCATGGTCTTTCTTAAGCTCTAATAAATATTCACATAAAACTTTTTCCAAGCCCCCCATAACTATATGGGGTAAACAAAATATAATTCTTTGCTTCGTCATAAAAAATACTCTTTAAAAATTAGAATATTACACGCAGACCGACTTTCGGAACAAATGTATTCTGGCTTGGTTTATATGTATAATAGTAATCAACACCAAGATCTATTCCGATATGTTCAAAATTAATGCTTAAGCCAGTATACGCACCTGCAATTAACGAGTAACCATCTTCTGTTGTCTCGATACCTGTATTTTGGTAAGTGACAACCGTTTCATAACTATTTAGGCCCGCACCCGCACCAAGATACCATGCGAAATGTTTAGAAGAAAATATATCATAATAACCGTTTAGCAGAAATGCGTGTTGCTCCATAGACGCCATAGTTTGAGTCAATAGTGAACTGAACAGCTCGCTGACTGTCGCACGCTCTTGATAATTAAGTTCTGCACGCCAACGAGCCTTCTGAACGCCACCTGCAAAATTGAACATTCCTTGGAATCCGCCAAGATCATATTCTTTTACTTCTAAATCAGAATAAGTTAAACCTGCATCAGCCCTTAAATAAAAACGCCAATCATTATTATATCCATTTTCTGCAAAGGCGGCTGTCGGGATTAAAGAAAGTGCCAATATACATGCTTTTTTCATAACATTTACCTCATTTTTTCTTTGGGGTTAGTGAAATGATTTCAACGACATCATATGTACCATCATATTCTGCGCCGAAACCGTCTTGCATTTTTGGTAGTTCTATAACTTTTAAAACCGCCGTTACCGGTTCATAATTAGAATTATTCGTAGATAGCGTTTTTAAATACGCCTTGTATAAATTATCGGATTTATCAATTACCCAAAAATCCTTAGTCTGATTGTCCGGCACAAAAGACCTAACCTCGTGCCCCATTATCAAGGTCCCCTGTACTACCGTAGGTTCATTTTGTGTGCAAGCCCCCAGAAAAAAAGACAGAAAAACAGCAAAAAAACAATTAAATAAATGTTTCATTTTCTCACCCATATCTACTTAGATAAATTTCATTATACAGGATAAAAAAGAGGCTTCAACAATAATCGGGAAAGTTAGACAAAAATTACTATTCTTTTTCCTTTTTTCGAAGAATAGTATTATTTCTATTTCTTAAATAAAAACC